>NZ_JBRRCR010000043.1:0-33901 GCF_056759115.1 Stenotrophomonas sp. STEN087
GTCCGGTTGAGGGGGTGTGAGCGGCATGGATGCCGCGACCAAGCCCCCATGGACGGGTTTACGGCGTCCCCCTCAACCGGACCCACCCCGCCAACCCACGGAATGCCGCCTTTGACGTTGACGTTGACGTTGGCGTTGGCGTTGAGCAGGTGCAGGGCGCAGCCCTGCCAGCACACCCACAATCCTCACGACACTGAATCGAAAACCGGTTTCGGCACGCCACTTGCACCTGTTCCAGCGAACACCCCCATCCCTGTTTCTGGAACCGTTGCAGATGTCCCACTCCGTCACTTCGATCCTTTCCCAGATCCGCTCCTATCAGACCCAGATGGGACAGCCGGCGGCGCTCAACCCGCTGGCCGAAGCGCCGCGCAGCAATGCCCTGCCCGGCGCGGTCCTGGATGCATCGCAGGTCCAGCCCGCCAGCTTCACCGAGACCCTGCGCGGCGCCATCGCCGGCGTCAACGACGCCCAGCAGAAGTCCGGCGCCCTGGCCAAGGCTTTCGAACTGGGCGAACCCGGCGCCGACCTGGCCAAGGTGATGGTCGCCTCGCAGCAGTCCCAGATCGCCTTCCGCGCCACCGTGGAAGTCCGCAACCGTCTCGTCCAGGCTTACCAGGACGTGATGAACATGCCGCTGTAAGGAACATTGACGCATGGCACTGACGCTCTCCAAGGAAACCCTGAACGCCGAAAAGGCCGGGCAGTGGTTCGACCGCCTGCAGAGTCTGCAGATCACCCGCCGCCTCGGCCTGATGGCGATGATCTCGGTGGCGGTGGCGGCAGGCCTGTTCGTGTTCTTCTGGTCGCAGAAGCCCGGCATGGTCCCGCTGTACACCGGCCTGGACCAGAAGGCGACCGCCGAAGCAACCGACCTGCTGCGCGCGGCACAGATTCCGTTCGAGCTGGACCCGGCCACCGGTGGCATCACCGTGCCGGAAAAGAACCTGCACGATGCGCGCCTGAAGCTGGCCGGTTCCGGCCTGACCGACAGCGGCAAGCTCGGCTTCGAGCTGATGGAACGTGACCCCGGCTTCGGCGTCAGCCAGTTCGTCGAAAGCGCGCGCTACCAGCACGCGCTGGAAACCGAACTGTCGCGCACCATCAACACCCTGCGCCCGGTGCGCGATTCGCGCGTGCACCTGGCCATTCCCAAGCCCAGCGCCTTCACCCGCCAGCGTGACGTGGCCAGCGCCTCGGTCACCCTGGAACTGCGTGGCGGCCAGCAGCTGGAACGCAGCCAGGTCGATGCCATCGTGCACATGGTGGCTGCCGCCATTCCTGATCTGGCGCCGGAACGGGTGACCATCGTCGACCAGAGCGGCCGCATGCTCAGCGTCAGCGACCCGAACAGCGAAGCGGCGGTCAACGCCGCCCAGTTCGAGCAGGTGCGCCGCCAGGAAACCTCGTTCAACCAGCGTATCCGCGAGCTGCTGGAACCGATGACCGGCCCCGGCCGCGTCAACCCGGAAGTGAGCGTGGACATGGACTTCTCGGTGACCGAGGAAGCCCGCGAACTCTACAACGGTGAACCGCAGAAGCTGCGCAGCGAGCAGATGAGCGAAAACACCACCAGCACCCCGGGCCCGCAGGGCGTGCCTGGCGCGGCCAGTAACAGTCCGCCGGGCCAGGCGGCCGCACCGGCCACTGCGCAGGCTCCGACCGAAAGCAGCAAGAACGCGACCCGCAACTACGAGCTGGACCGTACCCTGCAGCACACCCGCCAGCCGGCCGGCCGCATCAAGCGCGTCTCGGTGGCGGTGCTGGTGGACAACGTGCCGCGCGCCGGTGCCAACGGCAAGGTCACCCCGCAGCCGCTGGCGGCCGCTGAACTGACCCGCGTCGAGGCGCTGGTGAAGCAGGCGGTGGGCTTCAACGCCGAGCGTGGCGACACCGTGTCGGTGATGAACGCGCCGTTCGTGCGCGACACCACCCCGGTGGAAGGCCCGGCCTGGTGGGAGCTGCCGTGGGTATTTGATGCCGGTCGCATGGTGCTGGGCGCGGTGGTGGTGCTGGCGCTGCTGTTCGGCGTGCTGCGCCCTGCCCTGCGCGGCATCACCGGGCAGAACAGGAAGGATGAGAACGCCGCGCTGGAGCCACACACCGCGGACGTCCAGCTGGTGGATGACGATGGCACGCCGCTGCCGGCGCTGGGCGCCGACCGCGTCAGCCTGGCCGGCGCGGACCCCCTGGCCCTGCCGGTGGATTCTTATGAGGAACGACTGCGGATGGCCCGTGAAGCCGTGAAGACCGATTCCAAGCGCGTGGCCCAGGTGGTCAAGGGCTGGGTGGCCAATGACTGACGTGCAACTGACCGGCGTGCAGCGCGCTGCCGTGCTGCTGCTGTCGCTGGGTGAACTGGACGCGGCCGAAGTGCTGCGCCACATGGAACCCAAGGAAGTGCAGAAGATCGGCATCGCCATGGCGACCATGACCGACATCACCCGTGACCAGGTGGGCCGGGTCATGGACCAGTTCAACCAGGAACTGGGTTCGAAGACTTCCCTGGGCGTTGGCTCGGACGACTACATCCGCAACATGCTGATCCAGGCGCTGGGCACCGAGAAGGCCAGCGGCCTGATCGACCGCATCCTGCTGGGCCGCAACACCACCGGCCTGGACGCGCTGAAGTGGATGGACCCGCGCGCGGTGGCCGACCTGGTGCGCAACGAGCACCCGCAGATCATCGCCATCGTGATGGCCCACCTGGAAACCGACCAGGCCGCCGACGCGCTGAAGCTGCTGCCCGACCGCACCCGCGTCGACGTGCTGCTGCGCATCGCCACCCTGGACGGCATTCCGCCGAACGCGCTGAATGAACTGAACGAGATCATGGAGCGCCAGTTCTCGGGCAACCAGAACCTGAAGTCGTCCAACATCGGCGGCGTGCAGTGCGCGGCCAACATCCTCAACTTCATGGACAGCGGCCAGGACCAGACCATCCTGGGCGAGATCGCGCGCATCGATGCGCCGCTCAGCGGCCGCATCCAGGACCTGATGTTCGTGTTCGACGACCTGGTGGACCTGGACGACCGCGAGATGCAGCTGGTGCTGCGCGAAGTCAGCGGCGAACGCCTGGGCCTGGCCCTGCGCGGCGCCGACATCAAGGTGCGCGACAAGATCACCCGAAACATGTCGCAGCGTGCGGCCGAGATCCTGCTGGAAGACATGGAAGCCCGCGGCCCGGTGCGCCTGTCCGACGTGGAAGGCGCGCAGCGCGAGATCCTGGCCATCGTCAAGCGCATGGCCGATGAGGGCACCGTCACCATCGGTGGCAGCGCGGAGGCCATGCTGTGAGCAACGTCGTGCGCTGGCTTGCCCCCGACCTGCTGGCCCAGCCGCAAGCGCAGCTGGAGCAGGAGGATGTCTTCGAACTCACCGAGCCGGACCCCGAGCACGAGCCGGAACCGGTGCTGCAGCTGCCGACCCTGGAGGAAATCCAGGCGATCCAGGACAGCGCCGAGAAGGAAGGCTTCCAGCACGGCCACGCCGATGGCTACGGCCAGGGCCAGGCCGAAGTACGCCGCCTGGTCGCGCAGATGGAAGGCATCCTCGACAACTTCAGCCGGCCGCTGGCACGGCTGGAGAACGAAGTGGTCGGCGCGCTGGGCGAACTGGCGGTGCGCATCGCTGGTGCACTGGTCGGCCGCGCCTACGAGGCCGACCCGGCCCTGCTGGCGCAGCTGGTGGGCGAAGCGGTGGATGCGGTCGGCGGCAGCACGCGTGAAGTGGAAGTGCGCCTGCACCCGGACGACATCGCCGCGCTCGCGCCGTTGATGACTCTCACCCCGACCCAGCGCCTGGTGCCCGATACCAGCCTGAGCCGCGGCGACCTGCGCGTGCACGCCGAAGCGGTGCGCATCGACGGCACCCTGGAAGCGCGCCTGCGTGGCGCACTCGATGCGGTGATCCGCCAGACCGGAGCCACGCCATGACCCCTGAGCCGAACCTGCCCCCGCCGTCGACCGACTGGGCCGTGGCCCGCAACCTGCGCCTGGCCCGCCGCCTGGATGGCCTGCGCGTGGATACCGCGCACGGCCGCGGGCTGATCCGTGAGGGCGTGCTGCGCCGCGCGGTCGGCCTGACCCTGGAAGCCGTGGGCTGCGAGGCGCCGCTGGGTGCCAGCTGCAAGGTCGAAGTGGTTGATGGCGGCTGGGTCGACGCCGAAGTGGTCGGCTTCGCCGGCGAGCGCACCTACCTGATGCCCAGCGCCGAACTGCATGGCCTGCTGCCCAACGCACGCGTGGTGCCGTCTGCGCGCCGTGGCGGCGTGGAAGTGGGCGAAGGCCTGCTCGGCCGCGTGATCGACAGCGATGGCGTGCCGCTGGATGGCAAGGGCCCGATCCGTGCGGAAGGCCACGTCGGCATGGCTGGCGTCTCGATCAACCCGCTCGCGCGCGAGCCGATCACCCAGCCGCTGGACGTGGGCGTGCGCGCCATCAACGCCCTGCTGCCGATCGGCCGAGGGCAGCGCGTGGGCCTGTTCGCAGGTTCCGGTGTCGGTAAATCGACGCTGCTGGGCATGATGACCCGCTACACCGCCGCCGACGTGATCGTCGTCGGCCTGATCGGTGAACGTGGCCGCGAAGTCCGCGACTTCGTCGAGACCACCCTGGGCGAGGAAGGCCTGCGCCGCGCGGTGGTGGTGGCCAGCCCGGCCGACCGCCCGCCGCTGGCGCGCCTGCATGGCGCCTACCGGGCCACGGCCATTGCCGAATGGTTCCGCGACCAGGGCCTGAATGTACTGCTGCTGATGGATTCGCTGACCCGCTTCGCCCAAGCGCAGCGCGAGATCGGTCTGTCGGTGGGCGAACCGCCGACCACCCGTGGCTATCCGCCGTCGGTGTTCGCCAAGCTGCCGGCGCTGGTCGAACGCGCCGGCAACGGCGCCAAGGGCCGTGGCTCGATCACCGCCTTCTACACCGTGCTGACCGAGGGTGATGACCCGCAGGATCCGATCGCCGACGCGGCGCGCGCCATCCTCGACGGCCACATCCTGCTCTCGCGCCGGGTGGCCGACAGTGGCCTGTACCCGGCCATCGACGTTGAATCGTCGGTCAGCCGCGTGGTCACGGAAATCGCCGACGAGCCGTGGCGCCTGCGCATCCGCAAGCTCAAGCGCCTGGTCTCGGCCTATTCCTCCAACCGCGACCTCATCGCGATCGGTGCGTACCAGCGCGGCAACGATGCCGCCACCGACGAAGCCCTGGAACGCTGGCCGGAAATCATGGAGTTTCTCGGCCAGGACGTGGCCAAGGCCGCTGATCTTCCGCACAGCCAGGCGGCGCTGCAGCGCCTGGTGGATTAAGAGAGCCTAACCATGACACAGTCCAAGCGCATCGATCCCCTGCTGAAGCGCGCCCAGGAGCACGAAGACGCCGTAGCCCGCGACCTGGCCGAGCGCCAGCGCGTGCTCGACACCCACCTGTCACGCCTGGATGAGCTCCGCCGCTACGCCGAGGAGTACGCCAACGCGCAGATGGCCGCCACCAGCCCGGCGCAGCTGCTGAACCGCCGCGCCTTCCTCGACCGCCTCGACAGCGCGGTGGAACAGCAGCAGGCCACGGTGAACGGCAACCGCGAGAAGGTGGAAGCCGAACGCGCGCGCCTGATCCTGGCCAGCCGTGACAAGGCCGTGCTGGAACAGCTGGCCGCCAGCTACCGCGCCCAGGAAAAGGCGGTGACCGACCGCCGCGACCAGCGCGAGATGGATGACATCGGCGCCCGCCGTGCACGCCTGGCGCAGACGGCGGAGCCGGACGGCGGCGAGCAGGGAGGCCGCACGTGATGCCCTCCGCACTGTCCAGCAGCATCGGCACCGGCGGCACCGCCAGCAGCACTTCCAGCAGCACCGCCAGCCCGACGCGCAGCACCGGCAGTGGCAAGGATTTCGGGCAGATGCTGCAGGGCTCGCCCGCGGCCGACACCCAGGCGAAGCCTGCCAGCAACGGGACCCCGGCCAAGCCGGGCGCCTCGCCCGGCAGTGCATCACCCAACCCGGACGACAGCGCGGACAAAGCCGGGACCAGCGGCAAGGACAGCGAGGCCAGCACGACCGAGGCCACCGTCTCGAACGCGCCCTCCTCCACGGCCGCGCAGGACAAGGACGCGGACAAGGACAGCAGCGCCGACGGCGACGATGCGCCGTGGCCGCCGCTCGGTCTGGCCGGGCTGGTACTGGCCACGCCCGTGCCGGCCGAAGCCGCCGCCACCGCGCCGGTGGTGAACACCGATGGCGCCGATGCGGCACTGCCGGCCGCTGCTCCGGCGCTGCCCACCGCACCGCCGCTGGCCGCCGGCGCAGCCGTGACCACCGCAGCGGCCGACAGCAAAGGCGACATCGTCACCCAGCCGCTGCCGGACATCGTCCTCGGCCAGCTGGCGCTGGATGGCGTCGATGACAGCGACGGTCTGCTGATCGGCGATCGCAGCCCGACAGTCCCGTTGCAGGGCGCATTTCCCGCCGCGCTGCAGGACCTGAAGGCGGCGCTGGCCAGCACGCCGGTCTTCGACGGCGAACCGACACCCACCCCGACCCTCGGTGACGACGGCTTCGACCAGGCGGTCGGTGCACGCCTCGGCTGGCTGGCCGACCAGAAGATCGGCCACGCCCACATCCGCCTGAACCCGGAAGACCTGGGCCCGGTGGACGTGCGCCTGCAGATGAATGGCGACAAGGTCCACGCCAGCTTCAGCAGCCCGCACGTGGACGTGCGCCATGCACTGGAAAGCAGCCTGCCGCGCCTGCGTGAACTGCTGGGCGAACAGGGCTTCCAGCTGGCCCATGCCGATGTCGGCCACCAGAACGGCGGCGACGGCAGTCCGTCGGCGCAGGCCGGCGGCACGGGCGACCTGGCCGGCGGCGACGGAGAACCGTCGCGGGGCGACACCACGGTGTCGGCCGCACAGCTGATGCGCCAGCGCGGGCTGCTGGACGCCTACGCGTAAGCGCTAGCGCCGGGCCCTGCCCGGCGGTTTTACGCGCCGACGGAATTCTGTCGCACCCCTCTCCTCGCGCTGCGGCACGCCCCTTGCATATCCCGGTGAAGCAACCCTCAGGAGCTTCACCTCGTGGCCGCAGCCGCTGACAAAACCAAGAAGACCGCCGACAAGGACAAGGCCGCCAAGCCGCGCAGTCCGCTGTTGATCACCGCCCTGGTGGCCGTGCTTGCCGCAGGTGCCGCCGGTGGCGGCGTCTGGTTCTTCAACCAGTCCAAGCACGAAGACAAGACCGCCGAGGCCCCGAAAAAGGGTGCCGTGCCGGCGCCGGCGCAGTACTTCGCGCTGGACCCGGCCTTCGTGGTCAACCTCAACGGTTCGATGGACGGCCCGCGCTACCTGCAGGTGGAAGTGCAGCTGATGACCCGCGATCCGGCCGCGCTGGAAGCGATCAAGACCCACGCGCCGGCCATCCGCGCACGCCTGCTGATGCTGTTCTCGCAGGTCACCCCCGTCCAGATCGCCGACATCGCCGGCAAGCAGAAGCTGCAGGCTGACTCGCTGGCCGAAGTGCAGAAGGTGCTCAAGGCCGAGACCGGCAGCAACGGTGCCGACGATCTGCTGTTCACCAGCTTCGTGACCCAGTAAGGGCTGCCCCCGATGAATGACCTGCTGTCCCAGGATGAGATCGATGCCCTGCTCCATGGCGTGGACAGTGGCGCGGTCGAAACCGAACCGGAGGCGCCCAGTGGCGAGGCCCGTTCGTACGATTTCGCCAGCCAGGACCGGATCATCCGCGGTCGCATGCCGACCCTGGAAATGGTCCACGAGCGTTTCGCGCGCCTGTGGCGGATCGGCCTGTTCAACCTGATCCGCCGCTCGGCCGAGCTCTCGGTGCGCGGCATCGAGCTGATCAAGTTCAACGATTACATGCACTCGCTGTATGTGCCGACCAACCTGAACCTGATCCGCTTCAAGCCGCTGCGAGGCACCGGCCTGATCGTGTTCGAGCCGACCCTGGTGTTCGCCATCGTCGACAACTTCTTCGGCGGTGACGGGCGCTACCCGACCCGCATCGAAGGCCGCGAGTTCACTGCCACCGAAATGCGGGTGATCCAGCTGCTGCTGAAGCAGACCTTCGCCGACCTGCGCGAGGCATGGGCACCGGTGATGGAAGTGGATTTCGAATACATCAATTCGGAAATCAACCCGCACTTCGCCAACATCGTGACGCCGCGCGAATACGTGGTGGTGTGCCGCCTGCACGTCGAACTCGACGGCGGTGGCGGCGACATCCACGTCACCCTGCCGTACTCGATGCTGGAGCCAATCCGCGAACTGCTCGACGCCGGCATCCAGAGCGACCGCAATGATCGCGATGCCAGCTGGGGCGTGATGCTGCGCGAGCAGCTCAACATCGCCGAAGTGACCCTGTCCAGCGTGCTGGCCAGCAAGCGCATGACCCTGCGTGACCTGACCCGGCTGAAGGTCGGCGACATCCTGCCGATCGAGCTGAATCCGCAGGTGCCGCTGTGCGTGGAGAACATCCCCGTGTTCACCGGCGAGTTCGGCGTCGCCAACGGCATGAACGCCGTGAAGATCACCGCTACCCATCCGCCGGGCACCCGCCCGCGCGTACCCGTCATCCAGGAAGACCCGCAATGAACGATATCGACGCCCTCGAACCGACCCCGGCCCAGTTCGGCAACCTGCAGGCCGACGAGTCGATCGGCCCGGACCTGAACCTGGACGTGATCCTCGACGTGCCGGTGACCCTGTCGCTGGAAGTCGGCCGTGCCCGCCTGCCGATCCGCAACCTGCTGCAGCTCAACCAGGGCTCGGTGGTGGAACTGGAACGCGGCGCCGGCGAGTCGCTGGATGTGTTCGTCAACGGCACCCTGATCGCCCATGGCGAAGTGGTGGTCATCAACGATCGCTTCGGCGTGCGCCTGACCGACGTGGTCAGCCCGAGCGAGCGGATCCGGAGACTGCGTTGAGCCTGCTGCTCGCCACCGCCCAGGCTGCTGCGAAGACCACCCCGCAGATCGGCCAGCATGCGGCCAGTGCACCGAGCCTGTTCGGCGCGGTGCTGGCGCTGCTGGCGGTGCTGGCGCTGGTGGTCGGTCTCGGCTGGCTGCTCAAGCGCATGCCGGGCAGCGGCTTCCGCCCGCCGGAGGGCATGAAGCTCGTGGCCAGCCTGAATGTTGGCGCCAAGGAGCGCGTGGTGGTGGTCGAGGTCAATGGCCAGCAGCTGCTGCTGGGCGTGACCGCCGGCAGCATCAACACGCTGCACACCCTTTCCGAACCGCTGCCGCCGCCCGCGCCGGCGCGCGTGCCGGACTTCAAGAACCTGCCGAATTTCGCCCAGCTGCTGCAACAGCGGCTGCGCAAGGACCCCTGACATGCGAGTCGCCCGTACCCGCCCCGCCACCGTTCTGTCGTGGCTGCTGTTGATCGCCCTGTGCCTGCTGCCCGTGCTGGCGTTTGCCGCGCCCGGCGCGCCGGCCGCGCTGCCGGACGTCAACGTCGGCAAGATCGGCGGCCAGCCGGTCAGCCTGCCGTTGCAGACCCTGCTGCTGATGACGGCGATCACCCTGATTCCGTCGATGCTGCTGGTGCTGACCTCGTTCACCCGCATCATCATCGTGCTGGGCCTGCTGCGGCAGGCGCTGGGCACCGGGCAGACGCCGTCCAACCAGGTGCTGCTGGGCCTGGCCCTGTTCCTGACCGCGATGATCATGATGCCGACCTGGGACAAGGCGTGGAGCACGGGCATGGCGCCCTACCTCAATGGCGACATCGACTTCCAGACCGCGTGGACCCTGACCACGCAGCCCCTGCGCGGCTTCATGCTGGCACAGATCCGCGAGACCGACCTGATGACCTTCGCCGGCATCGCCGGTCACGGCACCTACGCCAGCCCCGACGCGATCCCGTTCCCGGTGCTGGTGGCCTCGTTCGTTACCAGTGAACTGAAGACCGCCTTCGAGATCGGCTTCCTGATCTTCATCCCGTTCGTGATCATCGATCTGGTCGTGGCCAGCGTGCTGATGTCGATGGGCATGATGATGCTGTCGCCGATGCTGGTGTCGGCCCCGTTCAAGATTCTGCTGTTCGTGCTGGTCGATGGCTGGGTGCTGACGGTGGGTACGTTGGCGGCCAGCTTCAATCCGGCTTGAATCAATCCGGCGTGAATGAAACACGCCCCGCCGGGCATGGCCCGGCGCTACCGATGGAACAACGATGTCTCCCGAACTTGCCTTGACAGAACTGCGTGGCGGCCTGATCACCGTGTTGTGGGTGGCCGGCCCGCTGCTGCTCACCGTGCTGGTGGTGGGCGTGGTGGTGGGCGTGGTGCAGGCTGCAACCCAGCTTAACGAGCCGACCATCGCCTTCGTCGCCAAAGCCGCCGCATTGACGGCCGTGCTGTTTGCCCTGGGCAGCCTGCTGATCGGCCACCTGGTCGAATTCACCACGCTGCTGTTCCAGCGCATTCCACACCTGATCGGCTAGGAAACACGCGCTGATGGATGCCGCCACCCAGATGGCTGCCGACGGCCTGCAGGCCTTCAGCATGATCGCCACGGTGCTGTGGACGATGCTGCGCATCGGCGCGGTGGCGATGGCCATGCCCATGATCGGCACCCGCGCGGTGCCGCAGCGGATCCGCGTGATCCTGGCCGGCACCCTGTCCATCGCCCTCGCCCCGCTGCTGCCGCCGGTACCGGAATGGACCGGCTTCGACGCCGCCACCGTGCTGACCATCGCCCGTGAACTTGCCATCGGCGTGTCCATCGGCTTCATGCTGCGGTTGATCTTCGAGGCCGGCGCCATGGCCGGCGAACTGGTCGCGCAGGGCACCGGCCTGGCCTTCGCGCAGATGAGCGATCCGCTGCGCGGCGGCACCTCCGGCGTCATCGGCCAGTGGTTCTACCTGCTGTTCGGCCTGCTGTTCTTCACCGCCAACGGCCACCTGGCGTTGATCTCGCTGGTGGTGGACAGCTACCGCGCGCTGCCGATCGGTGCGCCCCTGCCCGACCCGAACGCCTTCTTCAGCATCGCCCCGACCCTGCTGCTGACCGCCCTGCGCGGCGCCCTCACCCTGGCCATCCCGCTGACGGTGGCGATGCTGGCGGTGAACCTCGCCTTCGGCGTGCTGGCACGTGCCGCGCCGGCACTGAACCCGATCCAGCTGGGCCTGCCGGTCTCGCTGCTGCTGGGTCTGTTCCTGCTGGCCCTGCTGATGGGTGAAATGGGCCCGCCGGTACAGCGCCTGTTCGACGCGGCCTTCGAAGCGGCGGGTGCGGTCACTCGGTGACGCGCATCTACCCCTCCGCCCTTGGTTCGCGCTAGAGTGAATGGGCGGTGCCCAGGGGGACGCCGCACCTGGCAGCCGCCGTGCGGGCTGCCTGCCTCATCCATGCCCCAACGTAGTTTTTCCGTCGACAGGATGGTCCGGGAGAAAGACGAATGCTGGTAGGCACGTACAACCCGTGGCTGGTAGCCGTTTCGCTGCTGGTCGCGGTGATGGCGTCGTACACCGCGCTGGCCATGGCCGGCCGCACGGTCACCGCGCCCGGCAAAGGCGCCACCTGGTGGTGGCGGCTCGGCGGCGGTTTTGCCATGGGCCTGGGCATCTGGTCCATGCACTTCATCGGCATGCTCGCGTTCGACCTGCCCATCCCGCTGGGCTACGACCTGCCGATCACCCTGCTCTCGCTGGGCATGGCCATCGCCGCCTCGGTGTTCGCGCTGTGGCTGGTTTCGCTGCGCACCCTGCCGCACCCGCGCCTGGCCGGTGGCGCGGTGCTGATGGGCACGGGCATCGCCGGCATGCACTACGTCGGCATGGCCGCGATGCGCATGAGCCCGGGCATCGATTACGACCCCGTCTGGCTGGCGCTGTCGCTGCTGGTCGCCGTGGCCGCCTCATGGGTGGCGCTGTACATCGCCTTCCGGCTGCGCGCGCAGCACACCCGCAGCGTCGATCGACTGGCGGCCGCCGGCCTGCTCGGCCTGGCCATCGTCGGCATGCACTACACCGGCATGGCCGCCGCCCGCTTCCCGGAAGGCAGCGTCTGCGGCGCGGCCGTGGGCGATGGCCTGCAGAGCATCTGGCTGGCGATGCTGGTGGTGGTGCTCACCGTGGCGATCCTGGCGGTGGTGCTGGTGGTGTCCTGGATGGACCAGCGGGTGGAGGCGCAGCTGCTGCGCCTGCGCAATTCGATGCTGAGCACCTCGCTGACCGATGCCCAGCAGGAACTCACCCAGGCGGCGCTGCACGATCCGCTCACCCGCCTGCCGAACCGGCTGCTGTTGCAGCGGGGCATCGTGCAGGCGCTGGCCGAGGCCGAACAGGGCGGCAGCCGCTTCGCGGTGATGTTCATGGATCTGGATGGCTTCAAGCAGGTCAATGATGCCTATGGCCACCAGGCCGGCGATGCGTTGCTGGTGGCCGTGGCCGAACGCACGCGCCAGCTGCTGCGGCCCAACGACCTGCTGGCCCGGCTGGGCGGCGATGAGTTCGTGCTGGTGGTGCGCATCGAACACGACGAGGATCTGCCGACCCTGGCCCGGCGCATCCTGCAGGCAGTGGGCAGCGCGCCGCTGTTGCCCGACAGCGAACTGCAGGTGACCGCCAGCATCGGCGTGGCGATCTGCCCCGACCACGCCGCCAGCGAACGGCAGCTGATGGCCTTCGCCGATGCGGCGATGTACCAGGCCAAGGAATCGGGCCGCAATGCGTTCGTGATGTTCGCCGATTGGATGAACGACAGTGCCGAGCAGCAGTTCCGCCTGCTGGCCGACCTGCGCAAAGCGATCAGCAGCGACCAGCTGTTCCTGCATTTCCAGCCGAAGATCCAGGTGGCCACGCAGAAGGTGGCCGGTGCCGAGGCGCTGATCCGCTGGCGCCATCCCGAGCACGGGCTGATCCCGCCGGACCGCTTCATCCGCCTGGCCGAGCGCAGTGGCGCCATCAACGAGATCGGCCGCTGGGCGCTGGACCAGGCCTGCGCGCAGCTGCGCCGCTGGCACGACGCCGGCCATGAGGGCTGGTCGATGTCGGTCAACCTGTCGCCGGTGCAGTTCGGCTCGCCGCACCTGCTGCAGGACGTGACCGAGGTCCTCGAGCGGCACCGCATCACCCCGCGCCAGCTGGTGCTGGAAATCACCGAAAGCACGGTGATGCGCGATACCGACACCAGCCTGCGCCTGCTGCAGGCGCTGTCGGCGCTGGGCGTGGGCATTTCCATCGATGATTTCGGCACCGGCTATTCCAACCTGCTGTACCTGAAGCGGCTGCCGGCCACCGAGATCAAGATCGACCACGCCTTCGTGCGCGACCTGGAACACAGTGCCGAGGACGTGGTGATCGTCTCGGCCATCGTGGCGCTCGGCCACGCGCTGGACATGGACATCGTGGCCGAGGGCGTGGAGACCGCTGCCCAGCGGGCGTACCTGGAACGGCTGGGCTGCGATTACCTGCAGGGCTTCCTGCTCGGCCGGCCGGTGGATGCCGCCCGCTTCATGCAGCTGCACGACCTGCCGCGACCACGGGTGGAACTGGCGCAGAGCCCGCCGCCCAACGGCGACGCTCCCTTGTAGCGCCGAACCTGCGCTCGGCTGGGTCTGGCCACGCGCGGGACAAGGCCCGTCACTGTAGAGCCGAGCCTACGCTCGGCTGGGTCTGCCACGTGCGTGAAGGGCAGCCGAGCATGGGCTCGGCTCTACAAGAGCCCGCTGCACCTCCGGTAGCGCCGTCACGGAACGGATCTTGCACGCACCCCGGCAACCCCAGCCGCAGTGCCCGTGATGTCCGAGAACGAAGACGCAGGCGAAAAAACCGAACAACCAACCGAAAAACGCCTGCGTGAAGCCCGTGAACAGGGCAACATCCCGCGCTCGCGTGAACTGGCCACCGTCGCGGTGTTCGGTGCCGCCGTGATCGCCATCATGGCCAGCAGCGCCTCCCTGGGCGCCAACGGCCGGGCCTGGATGCGTGCCGCACTCAGCCCGGAGCCCGGGCTGTGGCAGAACCCGCAGCTGCTGTTCGGCCACTTCGGCATGCTGTTCCTGCGCCTGATGCTGGCCTGCTGGCCGCTGCTGCTGGTCTGCATCCTGGCCAGCTTCCTGTCGCCGCTGGTGATGGGCGGCCTGCGCTGGTCGAACAAATCGCTGATGCCCGACCCCAAGCGCCTCAGCCCCCTGGCGGGCATGAAGCGCATCTGGGGCGCCGAAGCCGTGGCCGAATTCATCAAATCGCTGCTGCGCGTGGCCTTCGTCGGCGCCGCGGCCACCCTGGTGTTCGCCGCCAGCTTCGACAGCCTGCGCGGCCTGCTCAACCAGCCGCTGGAATCGGCCATCGCCCATGGCCTGGGCTTCACCCTGAAGCTGCTGCTGGCCGCGACCGGGTCGATGCTGCTGCTGGCCGCCATCGATGCCCCGTACCAGCGCTGGAACTGGATGCGCAAGCTGAAGATGACCCGCGAGGAACTGCGCCGGGAAATGAAGGAAAGCGAGGGCAGCCCGGAAGTGAAGGGCCGCATCCGGCAGATGCAGCACCAGCTGGCCAACCGCCGGATGATGGAAGCGGTGCCGACCGCCGACGTGGTGGTGGTCAACCCGACCCACTACGCGGTCGCCCTGAAGTACGAGGGCGGCAGCATGAATGCCCCCACCGTGGTCGCCCTGGGCGTGGACGAAACCGCCCTGCGCATCCGTGAAGTGGCCGACGGCAACAAGGTCGCGATCGTCTCTGCCCCGCCTTTGGCACGCGCCTTGTATCGGGAGGGGCAACTCGGAAAGGAAATTCCCGTGAGACTGTACTCCGCCGTCGCCCAGGTGCTGTCCTACGTCTACCAGCTGCGCAGCTGGCGGACCGGCCCGATGCCGTCCGTCCCGCATGTGGACGTGGATGAGTTCGGCAAGGGAGGCCGCCCGTGAACGCCCAGGCTTCCGGCTTCAACACCCGCCGCGCCCTCGAGATGATCCGCCAGGGTCTTGGCGCACCGCTGATCGTGCTGGCCCTGCTGGCCATGGTCGTGGTGCCGCTGGCCGCGCCGGTGCTCGATGCACTGTTCACCTTCAACATCGCCATCTCGCTGATGGTGCTGCTGGCGGTGGTCTACGTGAAGCGCCCGCTGGACTTCACGATCTTCCCGATCGTGCTGCTGGTCACCACCATGCTGCGGCTGGCGCTGAACGTGGCCTCCACCCGCGTCATCCTGCTGCACGGCCAGAACGGCCACGAGGCGGCCGGCAAGGTCATCGCCGCCTTCGGTGAATTCGTCATTGGCGGCAACTACGCCGTCGGCATCGTGGTCTTCGCGATCCTGACCATCATCAACTTCGTGGTCATCACCAAGGGCGCCGGGCGCGTCTCGGAAGTGACCGCGCGTTTCATCCTCGACGCCATGCCCGGCAAGCAGATGGCCATCGACGCCGATCTGAACGCCGGTTTGCTGACGCGTGAAGAAGCCAAGGCCCGCCGTGAAGAGGTCCGCGAGGAAGCGGACTTCTACGGTGCGATGGACGGTGCCAGCAAGTTCATCCGCGGCGACGCCATCGCCGGCATCCTGATCCTGTTCATCAACATGCTCGGCGGCCTGGCCGTGGGCGTGCTGCAGCATGGCATGCCGTTCGGCGATGCCGCCGCCACCTACACCCTGCTGTCCATCGGTGACGGCCTGGTGGCGCAGCTGCCGGCGCTGCTGATCTCCAGCGCCGTGGCGATGCTGGTCACCCGCGCCTCGCGCTCGCAGGACATGGCCCAGGCCATGACCGGCCAGGTGTTCGGCCAGTACCGCGCCCTGGCCATCACCGCCGGCATCATCGGCCTGGTCGGCCTGGTGCCGGGCATGCCCAACGTCGCTTTCCTGACGCTGGCCGCGATCCTCGGCTTCATCGCCTGGAAGCTGTACCGCAAAAGCCAGGCGCCGGCTGTCGATCCGGCCGCGGCCGCCGCTGAAGCCGGCCCGTTGAATGCCCTCGGCCGCCCGGCCGCCGCCCCCACCGCCGAACTGAGCTGGGACGAACTGCGCCCGGTCGATCCGCTGGGCCTGGAAGTGGGCTACCGGCTGATCCCGCTGGTGGATGCCAACCAGGGCGGCGAGCTGATGGCGCGCATCAAGGGCGTGCGCCGCAAGCTGACCCAGGACGTGGGCTTCCTGATCCCGTCCGTGCACATCCGCGACAACCTGGAACTGCCGGCCAACGGCTACCGCGTGCTGGTGCATGGCGTGCCGGTGGCCACCGCCGACATCCACCCCGACCGCGAACTGGCACTGGACCCGGGCAGCGCGCTGGGCCCGCTGGAAGGCATCGCCGGCAAGGACCCCGCGTTCGGCCTGGATGCCACCTGGATCCAGCCGCACCAGCGTGCCCAGGCCGAGACCATGGGCTACACCGTGGTCGACCCGGCCACCGTGGTCGCCACCCATCTGTCGCACCTGATCCGCGAGCACGCGCCGGAACTGCTGGGCCACGAAGAAGTGCAGCACCTGCTGGCCAACCTGGGCAAGAGCGCACCCAAGCTCGTCGAAGATCTGACGCCGAAGGCGCTGCCGCTGTCGGCAGTGGTGCGCGTGCTGCAGAACCTGCTGGTCGAGCGCATTCCGATCCGCCAGCTGCGCAAGATCGCCGAAGCGCTGGTCGAGCACGCCCCCATGAGCCAGGACCCGGCCACGCTGACCGCTGCCGTGCGCACCGCGCTGGGCCGCTTCATCGTGCAGGAGATCGCCGGAATGTCGGCGGAGCTGCCGGTGTTCACCCTCAACCCGCAATTGGAACGTGTCTTGCAGGAGTCCACGCAGGGCAACGGCGCCGCGCTGGAACCCGGACTCGCAGAGCGACTGCACCAGAGCCTGGCCGAATGTGTCAGCAAGCAGGAAGCGCGAAACGAGCCGGCGGTCGTGCTGGTACCGGGCCCGGTGCGTGCCGCGCTGGCCCGCCTGGTCCGCCACAGCGTTCCGTCGCTGTCGGTCCTGGCCTACAGCGAGGTGCCGGAAGACAAGCGCCTGAAACTGGTCGGAACGATCAGCTGACGCCCGCCTTCCACGCGCCAGAAAACAGACACCACTTTCAAACCGCAATACACGACAGATTCCAAGGGGAACCCGAACCGTGCAGACCACCGACCACCCGCGTTCCTCGACCGCCACTCCGCCGACTTCGTCCCGTGACCACAGCATGAAAATCAAACGATTCGTCGCCGCCGACATGCGCTCGGCCATGAACCTGGTGCGCAAGGAACATGGCCCCGACGCCGTGATCCTGTCCAACCGCCGGATCGAGGAAGGCGTGGCGATCGTCGCCGCCGCCCACTACGACGAGAGCGCCGTGCAGCGTGCACTGGAAGCCTCGCGCCGCGAGATCGCCCCGCCGCCGCCGCCGAAGCCGCGCACCGCCGCCGACGCCGTGATCGCCGCGGTGACCCGCCGCCGCACCGCGACCCCGGCCGCCGAGCCGGTGGCCGCCACCACCTCGGCCGTCGCCGCGCTCGCCCGCGCCGCCGTCGGCGCCACCGGCCGCACCCTGGACAGCGCCGACGAGATCGTGCCGACCCGCGGCAGCACCGGCTTCGCCGCCACCCTGGCCCGCGCCAGCGTCAACGAATCGGCACTGCCGGAGCAGATCTTCGCCCCGTACGCCGACGCCATCGTGGCACCGCCGGCCAGCGCCGCCGTGGTCGCCGCCGCGCCGATCAACCGCGCCCGCTTCCTGATCGACCCGCCGCTGGAAGACGACGCCGCAGTCCTGCCGCCGCCGCTGCCGCTGCCGGCCCCGGCCGTCGCCGCCCTCCCGGTCGAAGCCGCAGTCGAAGCCGCAGTCGCATCGGCCACCGCCGTGGTCGCCGCCATCGAAGCGCCGGCCGCCGAAATGCCCGCCAACGATATGGCGCCGCTGGCCGACGCCCTGCCGACCCCGGCACCGGCACCGCAGCTGGCCCCGGCCCCGGCACTGACCATGGTCGCTGCCGATGACGGCGAGATCCGCCAGCTGCGCCACGAAGTGGCCGGCATGCGCCAGGTCATCGAGCGCGAGATGAACCGATTCACCGATGAGCGCCTGCGCGGCAGCGCGGTGCGTGCCACCGCCCTGGACCTGATGGACGAGTACGGCTTCGATGCCGGCCTGTCCCGCGACGTGGCCATGCAGATCCCGCTGGAGACCGAGGCCCACCGCGGCCGCGGCCTGATGCTGGGGCTGATCTCGCGCAAGCTGCCGATCGCCCCGGTCGACCCGCTGGAAGAAGGCGGCGTGATCGCCCTGGTCGGCCCGACCGGTGCCGGCAAGACCACCACCATCGCCAAGCTCGCCTCGCGCTTCGCCGAGAAGCATGCCCCGCGTGACGTCGCCCTGGTGACCACCGACACGATGCGCGTCGGCGCCCGCGAGCAGCTGTACGGCTACGGCCGCCAGCTCGGCATCGCCGTCCACGAGGCCAACAGCGGCACCGACCTGGACCAGCTGCTGGAGCGCCTGCAGGACTACAAGCTGGTGCTGATCGACACCGCCGGCCTCGGCCCGCGCGACCGCGCCCTGGCCGCCCAGCTGCAGTGGCTGCGCGCCGCCCGCCAGGTACGCACCCTGCTGGTGCTGCCGGCCAATACCAGCTTCGGCGACATGGACGAGGTCGTCCGCCGCTTCGGCGCGGCCAACCTGCAGGGCCTGGTGCTGAGCAAGCTGGACGAGACCGGCCGCTTCGGCAACGCCCTTTCGGTGGCGGTCGACCACGCCCTGCCGATCACCTGGGTAACCGATGGCCAGGACGTCCCGGAGGACCTGCACCGGGCCAGTGCAGCCAATCTCGTACTTCGCCTTGAAGATTTGCGCCGAGCGGCCGATATGCCCTGCAACCCGGAGTTGAACCATGCCGTCGCGTGAGTACGCCAAGCTGACCAATACCTTCCCGCTGTCGGCCACCCGCAGCGAGCCGCTCGGCCCTGTCCGCACCATCGCGGTGACCGGCGGCAAGGGCGGCGTGGGCAAGACCAACGTGTCGGCCAACCTGGCCGTGGCGCTGGCGGGCATGGGCAAACGCACCCTGCTGCTGGACGCCGACCTGGGCCTGGCCAACATCGACGTCATCCTTGGCCTGAACCCGAAGTTCACCCTGGCTGACCTGGTCGCCGGCCGCTGCAGCCTGGAGGACGTGATCATCGAGGGCCCCAACGGGGTGCTGGTGGTCCCGGCCGCCTCGGGCCGCCGGCACATGGCCGAACTGGCCCCGGCCGAGCATGTCGGCCTGGTCAACGTGTTCTCCGAGCTGGAACGCGAGCTGGACATCATGGTGGTGGACACCGCCGCCGGCATCACCGATGGCGTGCTGACCTTCTGCCAGGCCGCGCAGGACACCGTGGTGGTGGTCTGCGATGAGCCCGCCTCGATCACCGACGCCTACGCGCTGATCAAGGTGCTCTCGCGCGAACGTGGCGTGGACCGCATCCAGGTGGTGGCCAACATGGTGCGCGACCCCAACGAGGGCCGCGTGCTGTACGAAAAGCTGACCCGCGTCTGCGAGAAGTTCCTCGCCGATGTCTCGCTGAACTACCTGGGCTGCGTGCCGCAGGATGACTGGCTGCGCCTGTCGGTGCAGCGCCAGCAGCCGGTGGTCAAGGCCTACCCGTCCAGCCCGGCCGCGCTGGCGATCACCGAGATCGCCCGCCGCACCGCCCGCTGGCAGGCGCCGACCGAACCGCGTGGCGGCGTCGAGTTCTTCCTCGAACGCATCCTCAAGCAGCGTGGGGTGACCGTATGAAAGGTGCAGCCCAGTACAAGGAAGTCCAGCGCGCCAGCGCGACCGATGTCATCGCCCAGCATTCCGACCTGGTGCGGCGCATCGCCCACCACCTGGCGGCGCGACTGCCGGCCAGCGTCGAGGTGGACGACCTGATCCAGGCCGGCATGATGGGCCTGATCGAAGCCTCGCGCAGCTATGACGCCGACCAGGGCGCGTCGTTCGAGACCTACGCCTCGATCCGCATCCGCGGCTCGATGATCGACGAGATCCGCCGTGGTGACTGGGTACCGCGCTCGGTGCACCGCCGTGCCCGCGACGCCGCCGCCACCATCCGCCGACTGGAGCAGAGCAGCGGCCGCGCCGCCAGCGCCACCGAAGTGGCCGCGGCGATGGACATGCCCCTGCCCGAGTACCTGCGCCTGATGGAAGACGCCTCGCGTGGCCAGGTGCTGAGCCTGGAATCGCGCATCGAGGACCAAGGCGAGCTGGACACCGTCGCCCAGGGCGGCCCGACCCCGCAGCAGGTACTGGAACGCGGTGAATTCGGCCGCGAACTGGGCAAGGCGATCGGCCACCTGCCCGAACGCGAGCAGCTGGTGCTCTCGCTCTACTACGAGCAGGAGCTGAACCTGAAGGAGATCGGCGCGGTGCTCGGCGTGAGCGAATCGCGGGTCTGCCAGATCCACGGCCAGGCCGTGCTGCGCCTGCGCGGCCGGCTGAAGGTTTTCGAGGCGGCCGACGCCGGCCTCGAGCAATGAACATGCGCGAGGCGGCTGCCCCCGGCCGCCCGCAGCGAACAACAAAGGAACTCTGCTTTGAACAAGAACATGCGCATCCTGATCGTTGACGATTTCTCGACCATGCGTCGCATCGTCAAGAACCTGCTGGGCGATCTGGGCTTCACCAACACCGCCGAAGCCGAGGACGGGCATGCCGCGCTGTCGTTGCTGCAGAGCCAGCCGTTCGATTTCGTGGTCACCGACTGGAACATGCCGGTGATGACCGGCATCGAGCTGCTCAAGGCGATCCGCGCCGATGCCAAGCTGAAGACGTTGCCGGTGCTGATGGTGACCGCCGAAGCCAAGCGCGAGCAGATCATCGAAGCGGCCCAGAGCGGCGTCAACGGCTACATCATCAAGCCGTTCACCGCGCAGACCCTGGAAGAGAAGCTCGGCAAGATCTTCGAACGCCTGGCAGCGAGCGCCTGATGGACGCCCAGGTCGACAGAAGCGCCCTCGCCCTGCGCCTGCAGGAGGCCCTGGATGCATTGGAGTCGGGTGACGAGACCGCCTGGCGCCAGCGCATCGACAGCTTGGTGGCCGCGCGTACCCAGCCGATGATGAGCGGCCTTTCGCGGCTGGCCCGCGAGCTGGGCCAGGCCCTGGGCGAACTGCCGACCGTGCCCGACGAGGCCGGCGAGCTGGACGATGCCTGCGCACGCCTGGACCACGTGGTGGCGATGACCGAACAGGCCACCCACCGCACCCTGGACCTGGCCGAGGAATGCCGCGCCCTGACCGAACAGCTGCGTGCCGATGGCCTGCAGCCGGGCCAGGACGAACAGCTTGAGCGCATCCGCCACAACCTGACCGAGATCGCCCTGACCCAGAGCTACCAGGACCTGACCGGGCAGATCATCCGTCGCGTGGTCGGCATCGTCCGCCGCGTGCACGAAGGCTTCGGCGCGCTCGGCCTGCCGCCGGAACAGCATCGCACCGACCCGGAACTTGCCGGGCCGGCACTGAAGGGACTGGACCGCCACGCGGTTTCGCAGAACGACGCCGACGACCTTCTGTCGGACCTGGGGCTGTAAGCATGAGCGCGGTTGCCGACGACATCACTGCCGATTTCATCATCGAGGCCCAGGAAATCCTGGATCGCCTGGGCGAACAGCTGGTGTCGCTGGAACAGGCACCGCAGGACAACGACCAGCTCAACGCGGTGTTCCGTGGTTACCACACGCTGAAGGGTGGCGCCGGCTTCCTCGGCATTACCGCCATGGTCGAGCTGTGCCATGCGGCGGAAGAAGCGCTGGGCGCCGCGCGTGCCGGCCAGGCCGTGCTGCAGGCCCATCACTTCGATGCCGCCCAGCAGTCGCTGGACTACCTGCAGTCGATGCTCGACGCGGTGTCGTCGGGCACCGAGCCCGGTTATGCGCCGCCGGAACTGATCGCCCAGTTCGACGTGCACGGTGGCGCCAGCCCCGCTGCGGGCGCCGCCACGGCGGCCGCGCCGGCTGCTGCAGGCGGCGACCTGATCACCGACGACGAGTTCGAGGCGCTGCTCGACCAGCTGCACGGCGGCAATGCCCCGACCGCGGTCGCACCGCCGAAGAAGGCCGACGACGGCCTGATCAGCGAAGACGAATTCGAAGCCCTGCTCGACCAGTTGCATGGCGGTGCCGTGCCCGGCGCCAAGCCGGTGGCTGCGGTACCGGTCGCGGCCCCGCCGGCACCGGCACCTGCGCCGCGTGCGCCGGCCAAGCCGGCGGCGAACAAGCCGGTGGCCGAAGCCGAACACACCGTGCGCGTGGATACCAAGCGCCTGGACGCCATCGTCAACCTGATTGGCGAACTGGTGCTGTCACGGAACCGGCTCAAGACCCTGCGCACCCGCCTGCGCGACGAAGAGCTGGACCGCGCCGTGTCGACGCTGGACATCGCCACCGCGCGCCTGCAGTCGGCGGTCATGCGCACCCGCATGCAGCCGGTCGGCAAGGTGTTCTCGCGCTTCCCGAAGGTGGCCCGCGACGTCGCCCGTTCGCTGCAGAAGGAAGTGGACCTGGAGCTGATCGGCGCTGAGACCGAACTGGACCGCAACCTGGTCGAAGCGCTGGCCGACCCGCTGGTGCACCTGGTGCGCAACGCCATCGACCACGGCGTGGAAATGCCTGACCTGCGCGAAGCCCAGGGCAAGCCGCGGATGGGCCATGTACGCCTGTCGGCGCAGCAGGAAGGCGACTACGTCAGCATCGAAGTGCAGGATGACGGCGCCGGCATCGATCCGGAAAAGCTGCGCGCCAAGGCACGCGAGAAGGGCCTGATCGATCCGGAAGCCGCCGCCCGCCTGAGCAGCGAGGAATGCCTGCACCTGGTGTTCCTGCCCGGCTTCTCGACCAAGCAGCAGGTCACCGATATTTCCGGCCGCGGCGTCGGCATGGACGTGGTGCAGTCGCGCATCCGCGAACTGAGCGGCCAGATCCAGATCCAGTCCGAACTGGGCCGTGGCAGCCGCTTCCTGATCCGCGTGCCGCTCACCCTGGCCATCCTGCCGACCCTGCTGGTGCAGGCCGGCGAGGATGTCTACGCCCTGCCGCTGGCCCGCGTGATGGAAGTGCTGCACGCGCCGCGCACCTCGCTGGGCTGGTTCGATGGCCGTGCGGTGCTGGACCGCCGCTCGCACACCCTGCCGCTGGTCGACCTGCGCCAGTGGCTGGATGTGACGCCGGCCGCCTCCACCCTGCTGACCATCGTGGTGCTGCAGGCCGGCGAAGCCCGCTTCGGCCTGGTCGTGGACCAGGTCCGCGGCCGCGAGGAAGTGGTGATCAAGCCGCTGCCCAAGGCCCTGCGCGGCCTGCGCGGTTACGCCGGTGCAACCTTGATCGGCGATGGTCGCATGGCCCTGATCCTGGACGTGGACGGCCTGCGCTGAACCCCCGCCGGGCATGGCCCGGCGACCCGAAAACTGTGACTACCGTCTGTACACGATCTACCGGTGTCTCAAGTCCCATTCACACAAGCCGATACCGGACCCATGGATAGACTCAGCCTCATTGGACTCTTTCTCGCCCTGGCCTCGCTGGTCGGCGGCAGCATCCTGAAAGGCGCCGGCCTGGCTTCGCTGTGGTCGCCTGCCGCCTTCGTGATCGTGATCGTCGGCACCGTGGCGTCGATCCTGCTGCACACCGCCCCGGCGGTGTTCAAGCACGCCTTCAAGATCGTGCGCTGGGTCGTGCGCCCGCCGCACAGTGACCGCCACGAACTGATCAAGCAGATCGTCGAGTGGAGCAACATCGCCCGCCGCCAGGGCCTGCTGGGCCTGGAATCGCAGGTGGAAGCACAGCGCGACCCGTTCCTGCGCAAGGGCCTGCAGCTGCTGGTCGATGGCGTGGAGCCCGAATCGATCCGGCACATGCTGGAAATCGAACTGAGCGGCCAGGAACACCAGGACCAGGCCGCGGCCAAGGTCTTCGAGGCCATGGGCATCTATGCACCGACCCTGGGCATCATCGGCGCGGTGCTGGGCCTGATCGCGGTGATGAAGAACCTGGCCGACCCCAGCAAGCTGGGCCACGGCATCGCCGCCGCGTTCACCGCCACCATCTATGGCATCGCCTCGGCGAACCTGCTGTTCCTGCCCATCGCCGCCAAGCTGAAGGGCGTGATCGCGCACAACACCCGCGACCGCGAAATGGTCATCGAAGGCCTGATCTCGATCGCCCAGGGCGAGAACCCGCGCAACATCGAAACCAACCTCACCGGCTTCCTGCACTGACATGGCCCGCCGCAAGCACCACGAAGAGCACGCCAACCACGAGGCATGGGCCATCCCCTATGCCGACCTGATGACGTTGCTGCTCGCCTTCTTCGTGGTCATGTACGCCATTTCCTCGGTCAACGAGGGCAAGTACCGCATCATGGCCGATGCCCTGACCGATGCCTTCGGTGGTGCGCCGCGCACCATCAACCCGGTGCAGGTGGGCAACAAGCAGGTGCAGGGCGGCGGCTGGGACAGCCCCTCTGTGATCAAGTCGGGCACGAAGATCGGTCCGTCGGCGCCCGCGCCCACCCACGATCCCACCCTGCTGCCGGCGATGGCCTCGCAGATGCGCATGCCGGTCTCGGTGCACAACCAGGAACAGATCGCGCGCGCCGAGCGCCAGCTCAACAGCATCGCCGACCGCCTGACCGCCGCGCTGTCGCCGCTGATCGACCGCGGCATGATCAGCGTGCGCCGCACCGAGCTGTGGATCGAAGTCGAGATCAACAGCGACATCCTGTTCCCGACCGGCTCGGCCGCGCTGGACGTGCACGCACGACAGACCCTGGCCAGCCTGGCCGAGGTGCTGCGGGACGTGCCCAACAGCGTGCGCGTGGAAGGCCACACCGACGACGTGCCGATCGCCACCGCGACCTTCCCGTCCAACTGGGAATTGTCGGCCGGTCGCGCCGCCAGCGTGGTGCACCTGTTCGCCGACCAGGGCGTGCAGCCCTCGCGGCTGGCCATGGTCGGCTACGGCCAGTTCCGCCCGCGCGACGCCAATGACAGCGCACAGGGCCGCAACCGCAACCGGCGGGTGATGGTCATCATCCTGGCCGACACCAGCCATGCCGTCGATCCGCTGGGCGATCGCCTGAACGCCGCTGCAGGTGGCGGCAAGGCCGCCGCCGGCACGACCACCGAAGCCGCTGCCGCACCGCGCAGCGCCCCCGTTTCCCCCATCGCACCGGTGCAGTTGCCGCCGGTGCCGGCTGGCAGCCGCGTCGGCGCCGCCGTTCCCCCGGCAATGAAGGAGTAACCCGATGCGCATCTGGGCAGTCGCCAACCAGAAGGGTGGAGTCGGCAAGACCACCACCACCCTCGCCCTCGGTCGCGGCCTGGCCGCACAGGGCCACCGCGTGCTGTTGATCGACCTGGACCCGCACGCCTCGCTCACCCGCGCCTTCGGCGTGCCGGTCGAGCCGGCGCCGGCCGGCGTGCTGGAACTGTTCGGCGCGCCGCCGGCCGAGCTGTCCACGCTGAGCCACCCCAGCAGCATCGGCAGCCTGGACTACGTGTGCGCGCAGGCCTCGCTGGCCACCCTGGAACGGCGCAGCGCCAACCAGCCCGGGCTTGGCCTGGCGCTGCAGAACGCGCTGGCCCGCCACCAGGGCCAGCACGACTACATCCTGCTGGACTGCGCGCCGACCCTCGGCCTGCTGATGATCAACGCGCTGGCCGCAGCCGACCGCCTGATCATTCCGACCCAGGCCGAGCCGCTGGCCCTGCACGGCCTGGACGGCATGGTGCGCACTGGCGAGATGGTCGAGCGCTCGCGCCGCCGTCCGCTGCCGATCTCGATCCTGCCGACCCTGTTCGACCGCCGCACCCGCGCCGGCAACGAATCACTGCGCACCATGCAGGACCGCCACGGCACCCGCGTGTGGGAAGACGCGATCCCGATCGACACCCGCATCAGCAATGCCGCCGGCCTGACCCTGCCCAGCGTGGGCGAGGACTACCCGGGCCGCGGCCTGGCGGCCTATCGCCGTGCGCTGAACTGGATCCTCGGCGAAGACGCGCGTGCCCTGGAGCAGGCAGCATGAACACCCCCGGCGTGCTAGACGACTATCTGGACGAGCTGCTGGGCGAGGCCATCGCCGTCGCCGCGCCGCCGGCGCCGGTCGCCGCCGCGCCTGCGCCCGAGCGCGAACCGACCTGGGACGACCTGCCAGCCGAAGTCATCTACGAAACCGGCGACACGGCCGTTGCAACCGCCGTGGACGACGCCCTGCTGGAAGCCGCCTTCGAAGCCGCCGTGGTCGCGGCGCCCGAACGCGAACCCACCTGGGACGACCTGCCGGCCGAGGTCATCTACGAGACCGGCGACACCCCCGGTAGCGCCGGGCCACGCCCGGCGAGCGCAGCGGCACCCGAAACCGCCGCCGTCGTTGCGGCACCCGAACGCGAACCGACCTGGGATGACCTGCCCACCGAAGTGATCTACGAGACCGGCGACACCCCCGGTAGCGCAGGGCCGCGCCCGGCGAGCGCAGCGGCGCCCGAACGAGAACCGACCTGGGATGACCTGCCCGCCGAAGTGATCTACGAGACCGGCGACACCACCGGTAGCGCCGGGCCAGGCCCGGCGAGCGCAGCGGTACCCGAACCCACCACCGAGCCGGACGCCCCCAAGCCCACCTGGGACGACCTGCCGGACGAAGTGATCTACGAAACCGACAGCGCCGACAGCCATCGCCTGGCGCACACCGACAGCCCTGCCCTGCAGGCCGCGTTCGAGGCCGCCGCCGTAGGCGAGGCTGTGCCGCCGCCTGCGCCGGTCGTGCCCGCAGCGCCCATCCCGGTAGCGCCGCGCCCTGCCCCTGCGCCGGTCGCACGCGCCGCCGTCGCACCGCCGCCGCGCGTTGCCCTCGATGCGCCGTCCGGCATCCGCCCCGGCAGCTGGCAGGAACTGCAGGCGCAGGCCCACCAGCCGCCGCATGGCGCCAACCCGCACAACCGCCGCGCCGCCGAACGCACCTCGCGCTGGCTGCGCCTGCGCTGTGGGACCCAGGCCTATGCACTGGAACTGCTGAAGGTGCAGGAAGTGGTGCTGCCCGTACCGCTGCTGCCGCTGCGCGGCACGGCCCCGGCCATGCTCGGCATCATGAACCTGCGTGGCCAGGTGGTGCCGGTGATGGACCTGGGCATCCACCTGGGCGCGGCCACCGCCGAAGACGATGCGCAGACCCGCATCGTGGTGCTGGAAGAGAACGGTGAAACCCTCGGCCTGCGCGTGTCGGCGGTCGAGGACGTGGCCAGCCTCACCGATTCGCAGATCGAGCCGCCCGATACCGCCCGCATCTGCCAGATCTCCAACGAGCTGTTCCGCGGCGTGGCCCGCATCAGCCAGCGACCGATGATCCTGCTCGATGCGACCCGGTTGTTGGCCTGAGTCCCATCCACGCATTGCGTGGACCTACTGGACGCGCCCGCGTGGATATGCGGCCAATCGATTCAACCCTAAAGAACCCCTGCCGGGTGCCGTTATGGATCTCGGAACCGTTTGTCCGGAGCAACGATGAGCACTGTCGAACTGGGTGACGATCTCGGCATCGAGAACAGCACCGAGCTCAAGAACCGCCTTTCGCCCCTTGTGGCGGAAGCAGGCGAACTGACCCTGGACGCAAGCCAGGTCGGTCGCATCCACACGGCCAGCGTGCAGGTGCTGTGTGCGTTCGTGCAGGCGCGCCGCGAGGCGGGCCTGGGCACCGGCTTCCACGGTTGCACTGCAACCTTTCGTGACGCCGCCCGCCTGTTGGGCGTCACCCAGGCCCTGGGCCTGGACGTACCCCATGACAACCTGAAATCTGTGGAGAACGCTGCATGAGCGCACGTATCTTGGTGGTGGACGATTCGGCGTCGATGCGCCAGATGGTTTCCTTCGCCCTCACCTCGGCCGGTTTTGCCGTCGAAGAAGCCGAAGACGGCGCGGTCGCGCTCGGTCGCGCCAAGGGCCAGCGTTTCAACGCGGTGGTCACCGACGTCAACATGCCGAACATGGACGGCATCAGCCTGATCCGCGAGCTGCGCCAGCTGCCGGACTACAAGTTCACCCCGATGCTGATGCTGACCACCGAGTCGGCTGCGGACAAGAAGTCCGAAGGCAAGGCCGCCGGTGCCACCGGCTGGCTGGTCAAGCCGTTCAACCCCGAACAGCTGGTCGCCACCGTGCAGAAGGTGCTGGGCTGATCGCCCGGCACCCCTGAACCGCCCCTACCCCACGTTTCCGGATTGCCTCTGCCATGAGCATGGACCTGCAACGCTTCCACGCCACCTTCTTCGAGGAGAGCCGCGAAGGCCTCGACGCGATGGAGGCCGGCCTGCTGGCCCTGGAATCGGGGCAACAGGACGCGGAGATCATCAATTCGGTGTTCCGCGCCGCCCACTCCATCAAGGGTGGCGCCGGCACCTTCGGCTTCGATGCGATCGCCGGCCTGACCCACGTGCTGGAAACGCTGCTGGATGAGCTGCGTGCCGGCAAGCGTGCGCTGGAACCGGCCGCAGTGGACGCGCAGCTGTCCTCGGTGGACGTGCTGCGCGCCCTGCTGCGCGAAGCCGAGCACGGCCAGGCCGCTGATCCGGCCGCCGTAGCCGCGGTGAAGGCGCGCCTGGAAGCGGTGCTGTCCGGCCAGGTGGCCGCCAGCGCTCCGGCCGCTGCCGAAGCCAAGGTCGACGATACGCCCGAAGCCTGGCAGATCGGCTTCACCCCGGCGCCGTCGCTGTTCATGAGCGGCAACGATCCGCTGCGCATCATCCGCGAACTGGAACACCTGGGTTCGCTGCAGGTGGCCGCGCGCATGGAGCGCCTGCCCGGCTTCGCCCAGCTCGACCCGCTCGAAGCCCACCTGGCGTGGGACCTGGGCCTGGTCGGCAAGGTGCCGCGCAGCAAGATCGAAGACACCTTTGCCTGGGTGCTGGACGACTGCGAACTGGACATCCGTCCGGCCGCGCCGCCGAGCCTGGCCACCCAGGCCCCCGCTGCACCCGTTGTTGCCCCTTCCACCCCCGTTGCACCGGTGGCTGCAGCCGCCCCCGCCGCGCCGGCCGCCAGTGGTGGCGGCGCACAGGAAGCCGAAACCTCGATCCGCGTCAGCGTGGACAAGGTCGACGCACTGATCAACCTGGTCGGCGAACTGGTCATCACCCAGGCCATGCTCAAGCAGGTCTCGCACGCACTGGACCCGGTGCATGCCGAAAGCCTGTTCGCCGGCCTGGACCAGCTTGAACGCAACACCCGCGACCTGCAGGAAGCGGTGATCGGCGTGCGCATGCTGCCGGTCGATGCGGTGTTCCGCCGCTTCCCGCGCCTGGTCCGCGACCTCTCGACCCGCCTCGGCAAGCAGGTGCGCCTGCGCACCGTCGGCGAAGGCACCGAACTGGACAAGGGCCTGATCGAAAAGATCGCCGATCCGCTGGTCCACCTGGTCCGCAACTCGATCGACCACGGCCTGGAAATGCCCGACGTGCGTCGTGACGCGGGCAAGGACGAAACCGGTACGATCACCCTGGCCGCTTCGCACCAGGGCGGCCACATCGTCATCGAAGTCAGCGACGACGGCCGCGGCCTGAACCGCGACAAGATCCTGGCCAAGGCACACGAACGCGGCCTGGCCGTACCGGACAACCCGACCGATTCGCAGGTCTGGGACCTGATCTTCCAGCCCGGCTTCTCCACCGCCGATGCAGTAACCGATCTGTCCGGGCGTGGCGTGGGCATGGACGTGGTCCGCCGCAACATCCAGGCACTGGGTGGCGAAGTGCAGATCGAAAGCAGCCTGGGCAGCGGTACGCGCACGCTGATCCGCCTGCCGCTGACCCTGGCCATCCTCGACGGCATGACCGTGGCGGTGGCCGGTGAAACCCTGATCCTGCCGCTGGCCTACGTGCTGGAAGCCCTGCAGCCGCAGCCCGAGGACATCCGCAGCATGGCCGGCGAAGGCCGCGTGCTGCGCGTGCGTGGCGAGTACCTGCCGATCCTGTCGCTGAGCGAGTACTACGGCTATGGCGCCCGCAGCGCCAACAGCGAATCGCTGGTGGTGGTGGTCGAGGGCGATGGGCAGAAGATCGCCCTGGAAGTGGACGAACTGGTCGGCCAGCAGCAGGTGGTGGTGAAGAACATCGAGAACAACTACCGCCGCATCGGCGGGGTGTCCGGTGCCACCATCCTTGGCGACGGCCGTGTCGCCCTGATCGTCGACATCGGTGGCCTGGTGCGTTCGCTGCGCGTGCCGCAGGCCGCCTGACCCACCGCACCGCGTTGTACCCGAACCGCCGCCCGCAGGGGCGGCGGTTTTTGTTTGCGCGCAGCCGCGCCGGGGTCGCGCCACGCCGGGGTCGGATCCCTTTGCGCAGCAAAGGGCTCTGACCCCACACGAGCATCACGCACTGTGATCTCCGTCATGAAGGCAGTTTCCACTGCAACCATGCAAGCAAGCGAACGCGCCCGCCCCACAAGGCTTTCGTGCCAATTCACCCTACGCACACGAATATGACATCCGTCCATAAAGTCCGCGCGGAGCACGCCGCTATCTGGCTTTGACGGCAGTCACCGAACCCCACCGGCACGACCGTTTCCCTCTGCACTCCCCCGGCCCGCGCCCGTGCGCCGGCCACCTGCCCACCCGGAGCACCCTGCATGAAGTGGTTCCATGATCTGCCCATCGCCCGCAAGCTGGCCGTGGGGTTCACCCTGACGACGCTGATGACCCTGGTCCTGGGCCTGTTCGCCCTGGTCCGTCTCAGCGAGGCCAACGCCCAGCTGGGAGCGATGGCCTCCAAAGACATCCCGTCGGTACAGCATCTGGGCGAGGCGCGCTCGCTGCTGGGCGAGTTCCGCACGTATGAAATGGCCCTGCTGACCATGCTGGACCAGCCGGACAAGGTGGCCGACTACAACAAGCGCATGGATGACACCGCCAGAACGGTCCGTGAGCAGCTCGACGCGTATGCCGTCATCCCGGCAGGCGACAAGGAACGCGCACTGTTCGCGCCGGTCAAGGCCAACGTCGATGCCTACTTCGCAGCGAATGCGAAGTTGCGTGCAGCGGTCGATGCCGGCGATGGCGCACTGGCCCAGCAGATTTCCGACGAGCAGTCGCGCACCGCGCGCCGCAAGGCATTCGATGACCTCAAAGCGCTGAGCGCCTTCCTCGGCACGCAGATGCAGGGCAAGATCGACGCCGCCAACGCCACCCACCGCAACAGCATGATCGCCATCATCGGCACCATCGTGCTGCTGTCGCTGGTCGCCGCTGCACTGGCCGTGGTCATCTCGCGCGCCGTCACCGTGCCGCTCGGCAAGGCACTGACCGCCATCCAGGCCGTCGCCCGCGGCGACCTCAGCGTCACCACCCAAGCCACCAGCAAGGACGAAGCCGGCCGCATGCTGACCGCCACCAGCGACATGACCGCCATGCTGCGCCGCTTCTCCGAGCAGACCCAGCTGATGGCGCAGATGCATGCCGGCCCGGACATCAGCCACCGCATCCCGGAAGACTTCCCCGGCGTGTACGGCCAGCTGGCCGGCGGCATCAACACCGTCATCTTCGAACACCTCGATTCGATCCGCGCCGCCTTCGACGTGCTGAACCAGTACGCCGCGGGCAACCTGACCCAGGATGCGCAGCGCCTGCCGGGCACCCGTGCGTTCCTGCACGAAGCGATGGATGCCGCCAAGGCCAGCCTGCTGGCCATCAACACCCAGATCCAGCAGCTGGCCAACGCCGCGGCCGCTGGTGACTTCAGCCAGCGCGGCGATGCCGATCGCTTCGATCATGACTTCAAGGTGATGATCGAGCAGCTGAACTCGATGATGCAGGTGGCCGATGGCAACCTGGGCCAGCTCTCGCAGCTGCTGCAGGCCATCGCCGAGGGCGACCTCACCGCACGCATGGATGGCCAGTTCCACGGCGTGTTCGCCCGCATGCGCGACGACGCCAACACCACCGTCAGCCAGCTGACCCAGATCGTCGGCCAGATCCAGGCCAGCGCTGGCAGCATCACCCTGGCCGCCGGCGAGATCGCCTCGGGCAACAGCGACCTGTCGCGCCGCACCGAACAGCAGGCCGCCAACCTGGAAGAGACCGCCGCATCGATGGAGGAACTCACCTCCACCGTGAAGCAGAACGCCGAGCACGCCCGCCAGGCCAACCAGCTGGCCATCGGTGCGCACGGTGTCGCTTCGCAGGGTGGCGAAGTGGTCGGCCAGGTGGTCGTCACCATGTCGGCCATCGAGGCGTCGTCGAAGAAGATCGCCGAGATCATCTCGGTCATCGACGGCATCGCCTTCCAGACCAACATCCTGGCGCTCAATGCCGCGGTGGAAGCGGCGCGTGCCGGCGAACAGGGTCGCGGCTTCGCCGTGGTCGCCAGCGAAGTGCGTACCCTCGCCCAGCGCTCGGCCGCCGCCGCCAAGGAAATCAAGGGCCTGATCGATGACTCGGTCGGCAAGGTCGCCGAAGGCTCCAGCCTGGTCCACCAGGCCGGCAGCACCATGGGCGAGATCGTCGCCTCGGTGCAGCGCGTCACCGACATCATGGCCGAGATTTCCGCCGCGTCGCAGGAACAGTCCGCCGGCATCGAGCAGGTCAACCAGACCGTGGTGCAGATGGACGAAACCACCCAGCAGAATGCCGCACTGGTCGAAGAAGCCACGGCCGCCGCACGGGCGATGGAAGACCAGGCCGCGCAGCTGGGCGAGGCCGTGGCCCGCTTCCGCCTGGCCACTCCCGGCCTGAGCGCTCCCGCACCGCGCGCCGTTGCCGCAGGCCCGGTCGCGCGCAAGCCCACCGCAGCTGCCATGCCGGCCCCGTCGCGGGCCCGCAAGCCGGTGGCGCAGCCTGCGCTGGCCGGTGACGGCGACTGGCAGGAGTTCTGAGCCACAGCGGGTCCGGTCGCGGCATGACCGGACCCGCATCAAGGCGGCGGCACCGTCTATGGAAAGTGATGCATTTCACACTTCATAATTGCCGACCCTGGCCGATACCTCTTTCAAGCCACGCGCCAGCGCGTGTCGGCCCCCGCCCCAGAACCAAGATTCCATGTCCGACGGCCACGACAACGACCAGCACGATGCCCACGCGGCCGACGCCGCCGACGAACGCTTCCTGGTGCGCAATCCCCGCCAGCTGCGCCAGCTGCTGCGTTCGCTGATCGACCAGCGTTCGCTGATCAACGCCCACATCGACGGCCGTGATCGCTCCTTCCCGACCGCCCTGCTCGACCTGGACGAGGACGACGATTTCCTGCTGCTCGATGGCAGCCCGCAGGAAGCCTCCAACCGCGCCGCCGAAGAGGCCGATCACCTGCTCTGCTTCGCCCAGCTGGAACGGGTACTGGTGCGCTTCCGCCTGCAGGACCTGCAGCGGGTGGACAACGAGGGCCACGTCGCCTTCCGCGCGCCCCTGCCCGAAGAACTGGTGCACCTGCAGCGGCGCGAGCTGTACCGCCTGGAAACCCCCATCACCGATTCGCCGCAGCTGACCCTGCCCGCCGGTGAAGTGGGCAGCGACGCGCTGTCGATGCGCGTGGTCGACATCAGCGGCGGCGGCCTGGCCGTGACCGTGCCCAGCGACTGCGCTGTGTTCAGCCTGCAGAAGCGCTACAACGCCGTGCTGTCGATGCCTGATGGCCCGGACCTGCAGATTCCCCTGGTGGTCTGCAACATGCTGCCGCAGCGGCAACCCAACGGCATCGAAGTCAAGCGCATCGGCATGCGCTTCGACGACCTGCCGCGCGGTGGCGACAGCGCCATCCAGCGTTACATCTTCCGCATCGACCGCCAGCGCAAGGCGCGCCAGAAAGGCGAGATGTAAGTCCGTCCGGTAGTGCCGGACGCGGGCCGGCAACCGGGCCACCATGCCCGCCCGGGGCCGGCCCGAACGAAAAGTACCCCCCCTGCGTGGTAGACACACCGGGCCCCCAAAACTCACCACCCACGGGGCCGCTATGGAGCCTCGC
>NZ_JBRRCR010000044.1:0-33166 GCF_056759115.1 Stenotrophomonas sp. STEN087
GGCACTGTGGGTTTGCGGGGTGTGAGCCGCATGGATGCGGCGACCAAGCCCCCATGGACGGGTTCACGGCGTCCCCGCAAACCCACAGTGCCCCGCCATCCCACGGAATGCAGGCTTTTGATCTTGCTTCGGCTTCGGCCTCTGCAGGTGCAGGGCGCAGCCCTGCCGGACCCCACCAACCTTCCCCACTTGCGGTAGGCACTCGCGCCCACTAGCCTTCGGCCGTCGTTCACCACCCAAGGACCGCCCGTGACTCACCGCCATCTCCTGCTGGCCTCGGCTATCGCCGCCGCCACGCTGGCCCTGGTCGCCTGCAAGAAGGAACCTTCGCCCGGCACCGAGGCCGCCACCGCCAGCGCGCCCGCCGGCGAGACCGCCGACCAGTTCGTCGCCCGCATCAACGCCGAATTCAAGGCCGCCTACCCGGAGATGACCTCGGCACAGTGGCTGTCCTCCACCTACATCAACAGCGATTCCGAACGCATCGCCGCCAAGGCCAACGAGCGCTCGCTGACCCAGCTCAACAGCTGGATCGAGCAGGCCGGCAAGTTCGAAGGCCAGCCGATGAGCGAGGACAGCAAGCGCGCCATCCACCTGCTGAAGCTGATGTCCTCGATGCCGGCACCGCGTGATCCGGCCAAGCTTGCCCAGCTGACCCAGATCGCCACCCGCATGGAAGGCAGCTACGGCGCAGGCAAGTACTGCACCGATGCCAACGATCCCAACTCCTGCCGCCAGCTCGGCGAGCTGGAACAGGTGCTGGCGCGCAGCCGCGACTACGACGCGCAGCTCGATGCCTGGCAGGGCTGGCACAGCACCACCAAGAGCATGCGCGGCGATTACCAGCAGTTTGTCAGCCTGGTCAACGAAGGCGCCAAGGGCATGGGCTTCACCGATGCCGGGCAGATGTGGCGCAGCGGCTACGACATGCCGCCGGAGCAGATCGGGCCGGAAACCGACCGCCTGTGGGAACAGGTCAAGCCGATGTACGAGCAGCTGCACTGCTACGCGCGCGGCAAGCTGGACAAGACCTACGGCAAGGACAAGGCCGAAGTGGGCAACGGCCTGATCGCCGCGCACCTGATGGGCAACATGTGGCAGCAGGACTGGTCCAACCTGTGGGACCAGCTGGAACCGTACCCGGGTGCCGGCAGCCTGGACATCACCGCGGCGCTGGAAAAGCAGTACCAGGCCAACCTGAGTGCGGCGCTGGCCAAGGCCGGCAAGGATGCCAACGTCGCCGCGCAGTACAAGGCGCAGCGCGAGGCCGAACTGCGCACCGCCAAGCAGATGACCGAACGCGCGCAGGATTTCTACGTGTCGCTGGGCATGCCCTCGCTGCCGCAGTCGTACTGGGAACGCACCCAGTTCATCAAGCCCGATGACCGCGACGTGGTCTGCCACGCCAGCGCCTGGGACATGAACATGGAAGGCGACGTGCGCACCAAGATGTGCATCAAGCCGAACGAAGAGAACTTCACCACCATCTACCACGAGCTGGGCCACCTGTATTACGACCTGGCCTACAACCCGCTGCCGCCGCTGTTCCAGGGCGGTGCCAACGATGGCTTCCACGAAGCGATCGGCGACACCATCGTGCTGGCGATGACGCCCAAGTACCTGAGCTCGATCGGCCTGGTGGACGCACCGACCGAGAGCCGCGAGGCGGTCATCAACAACCAGATGCGCATGGCCCTGTCGGGCGTGTCGTTCCTGCCGTTCGGCCTGATGATCGACCGCTGGCGCTGGGGCGTGTTCGATGGTTCGATCACCCCGGACAACTACAACAAGGCGTGGTGGGACCTGAAGGCGAAGTACCAGGGCGTGGCCCCGGCCAGCACCCGTGGCGAGGAGTTCTTCGATCCGGGCGCGAAGTACCACGTGCCGGGCAACACCCCGTACACCCGCTACTTCCTGGCGCGCATCCTGCAGTTCCAGTTCTACAAGGGCCTGTGCGATGCGGCCGGTTTCAAGGGCCCGCTGCATGAGTGCACCTTCTACGGCAACAAGGAAGCCGGGCAGAAGTACTGGGCGATGCTGAGCAAGGGCGCCAGCCAGCCGTGGCAGGCCACGCTGAAGGAGCTGACCGGCAGTGACAAGCTCGATGCCGGCCCGATGATCGAGTACTTCAGCCCGGTCAATGACTGGCTGAAGCAGCAGAACCAGGGCCAGATGTGCGGCTGGCAGGCCAGCGCGGCACCGGCAGCGAAATGAAAGAAGGGGCGGGTCCGCAAGGATCCGCCCCTGATGTTTCCGGTAGCGCCGGGCCATGCCCGGCGGCTTTTCATCGCACCGCTGCGCTCGCCGGGCATGGCCCCGCGCTACCCGATGGGCGTCAGTTGTTCTTCTTCGCCGCCATCGCCGCGGCCAGTTCGGCCTTGTATTCCTCGAAGGTCTGGCCCTTCTCCTTGGCCTCGGCCTGCGCGGCATCGCGCAGCGCATCGGAATACACCAGGCGCACCGGCGTGCCCTTGCGCTCGTGCAGTTCACCGGCCTGCATGATCAGCGCCAGCACCTGTGCGGCACTCTCGCTGTGGCCGGCGATGCGGCCATCCATGCCCAGCACCCATTCGCCATCGCGGCGCACGACGCCGGCCAGCAGCGTGCGCTGCGCATCGCGCAGTTCGGCATGCGGCTCGACAGGCGAGGCCACCGGCGAGGCCTGCGCGGCGGCCTTGTTGGCAGCCTTTTCTTCCTGGCGGCGGCGCTGGTCGCGGCGGGTCTTGGAGGTGGTGGACATGGGGGGCGATACCGCTACGAGGGGGCGCAAGGATAACGCACCCCGGCCACGACGCCGTTTCACGGGCGCCAACCATGCAGGTTCAGTCCAGCACCCTGCCCTGCCGCCAGTAGCCCATGAAGGTCAGCGCACGCCGGTCCAGCCCGCAGTCGCGGACCAGGTGCCGGCGGATCGCCATCACCGCCCCCGCCTCGCCAGCTACCCACGCGTAGAACGGCCCGGCCACGCCCGCATCGGACTGCTCCCACAGGATCTGCGCGTCCACGTCGATCTCGTCCAGCGCCTCGCCCGCCACGACCGGCGAGGCTGCCAACCGTGCCTGCACGGCCTCCACCAGCGCCTGGCCGTAGGCGGCCTGGCCGCGCGGCAGCCACACCAGTTCGGCAGTGGGCGGTGCCTTCAAGGCGATGGCTCCGCCCTCGCCCGCCACTTCCAGCAGCGCAAGCACGCGCGGCGGATCGACCTGGGCGGCCAGTTCCTCGAGGATGCCGGCCACCGCCGGCAGCGCGGTCTCGTCGGCCACCAGCAGCACCTGGCCGACCCCGGCCGGCGGCTTCCATTCCCAGCCCTCGCTGCTCTCGGCGCAGACGGCGTCCGGGGCCAGCAGCACCACGCGGTCACCCGGCTGGGCGTGCACGGCCCAGCGCGAGGCCGGGCCGGTCTCGCCGTGCAGGACGAAATCCACGTCGACCTCGCCCTGCGCGGCGCGCAGCTGGCGGAGGGTGTAGGTGCGCATCGGCGGACGCTGGTCGTCCGCCAGTTCGCGGTAGCGGGCGTACCAGTCCTCGCCGCTGGGCACCTCCGCGGCATCCTGGCCGGGCAAGGGGAAGAATACCTTGATCCGCTGGTCCGGGCCCTCGGTCTTCATCCGCGCCACGTCGGCGCCGGTGAACACCAGGCGGTGCAGGGAGGGGGAAAGGACGCGGCGCTCCTTCAGCGCCACCTCGAACAGGCGGTAGGTCTGCTGCGCAGCCATGGGGGTACCTCGCGACGGCTTCTGATCGGCTGGCCGTCACGAACCCGTGCAGCGGCTGGCTGGAATCCCCAGCCTAGTCCGCGTGGTCACTGCCGCAAGAGTTTGGGCGCCGCTGCAGCGCCCTGCCCCTGCGCGCTGCTCAATGGCCCGTGGCCACTGCCTGCACTGCGCGCTCGCGGCGGTGTTCCCAGTACCAGAACACGAAGCCGCCGGCGAAGAAGGCGACCTGGCCCAGGGCCAGGTGCAGCGGGCTGCCGCTCAGCAGCGGCGACACCAGGCCGGCCACCACGGTGCTGATCATCAGCTGGATGAACGCCTGCAGCGACGACGCCAGGCCGCGCTGGTGCGGGTACATGTCCAGCACCGCCAGCGCCAGGATCGGGAAGATCAGCGCCATGCCCATGCCGCCGAGGAAGATCGGCAGCACCGCCCACGGCAGGGCGAACTGCGGCGCCAGGCTCACGTAGCCCACGTTGAGCAGCACCGACAGCGCGCAGAGGGTGAAACCGATGCCGATCTGGCGGGTGGGCGTGGTGCGCCCGGCCATGCGCCCGGACAGGAACGAACCGGTGGTCATGCCGCCGATGGTGGGAATGAACAACCAGGCGAAGCCACCTTCGCCCAGGTGCAGGTGCTGCATGACGAACACCGGCGCCGAGGCGATGTACAGGAAGATGCCGCCGAAGTTGATGCTGCCGGCCAGCGCCAGGCGCAGGAAACGCGGGTTGAAGCCGATGCGCACGTAGTCACGCAGCAGGCCACGCGGCGACAGCGGCACGCGAGCCGCCACCGGGTGGGTCTCCGGCATGAAGCGTGCGGTGCAGACCAGCAGCAGCAGCGAGAACACCACCAGGAACCAGAAGATCAGCGGCCAGCCGGCGCCACTGAGCAGGATCCAGCCACCGATGATCGGCGCGATGGCCGGGGCGATGCCGAACAGCATCGATACCTGGCTCATCAGCCGCTGCGCATCGTGGCCGTGGTAGAGATCGCGGATGACCGCGCGGCCGACGATCATGCCGACGCCGGCCGACAGGCCCTGCAGCGCGCGGAACACCAGCAGCGTGCTCAGGTCGGTGGACAGCGCGCAGCCGACCGAGGCGCCGATGAACACTACCAGGCCGCCGAGGATCACCCGCTTGCGGCCCCAGGCATCGGACAGCGGCCCGTGCGCCAGGCTCATCAGCGCATAGAACAGCAGGTAGACGCTGATGGTCTGCTGCACGGCCACTTCATCCACCGCCAGGCGCTGGGCCAGCTGCGGGAAGGCCGGGAAGATCGTGTCGATCGAGAACGGGCCGAACATGGCCAGGCCTGCGAGCAGCAGGGCCATGCGTCGGGTGGAAGGGGCAACAGCGGGGGTCATCGGCAAAGCGTCCGGCTGGGCCATGCGTGGCACGCACGGCGGGCGCCGATCCCCTGCAGCAGGGACGGCGCCAGATGAATACGAGAATCCGGCCATGATAGGCCCGGATTGCGGCCGATGCCATCGACCGCTGCACAAAACGCATGGCCGGGCCATCAGCCATTCAGGCCCGCAGGCGCCCTGCCCCCGCTCCGGGCCCGTGTTCAGGCGCGGCAACCCGCTATAATCGCCGGGCAACATGGTGGGAGAAGCGGAACACCGCTGCCGAAGGCGCAACGCCCGTAATCGCTCAGGCCCGATACCACCCGTAACAGAACTCTGGAGAGACCGGTTCGATCCGGCGCCGAAGGGGCACGAAGCTGCGGCCAGCCGCACTTTTAAACTCTCAGGCAAAAGGACAGAGGGGCGCCCCGCAGACCGCCAACCGGCGGCTTGTGCCCGTGCGTGTGCCCTTTCCTGACGGATCCTTCGCCATGTCCCAGAACACCCCCTCCCTGCGTGAGCTTGAGCATCATTCCGCGTTCGTCGAGCGCCACATCGGCCCCAACGATGCCGAGATCGCGCAGATGCTCGACGTCGTCGGCCACGCCACGCTGGATGCGATGACCGATGCCATTGTGCCGGCAAAGATCAAGTCGCCCGCACCGCTGGCGCTGCCGGAGTCGATGACCGAAGTGCAGGCGCTGGCGAAGATCCGCGCGATCGCCGACAAGAACACCGTGCTGCGCAGCTTCATCGGCCAGGGCTACTACGGTACCCACACGCCGAACGTGATCCTGCGCAACATCCTGGAAAACCCGGCCTGGTACACCGCTTACACCCCGTACCAGGCGGAAATCTCGCAGGGCCGCATGGAAGCGCTGATCAACTTCCAGACCCTGTGTGCCGACCTGACCGGCATGGAAATCGCCAACGCCTCGCTGCTGGACGAAGCCACCGCCGCCGCCGAAGCGATGACCCTGGCCAAGCGTTCGGCCAAGTCGAAGTCGGACACCTTCTTCGTGCACGACGCCGTGCACCCGCAGACGCTGGAACTGCTGCGCACCCGCGCCGAGCCGATGGGCATCGTGCTGCGCGTGGGCACCCCGGCCGAAGCACTGGAAGCGGAGGCCTTCGGCCTGCTGCTGCAGTACCCGGACACCTTCGGCCAGGTCGGCGACTACAAGGCGCTGGTCGATGCCGTGCACGCGCGCGGCGGCCTGGTGGCCGTGGCCACCGACCTGCTGGCGCTGACCCTGCTGGCCGCTCCCGGCGAATGGGGCGCGGACATCGTGGTCGGCAACAGCCAGCGCTTCGGCGTGCCGTTCGGTTTCGGCGGCCCGCACGCTGCGTTCATGGCCTGCCGTGATGCCTACAAGCGCTCGATGCCGGGCCGCCTGATCGGCGTCTCCATCGATGCCGAAGGCAAGCCGGCCTACCGCCTGACCCTGCAGACCCGCGAGCAGCACATCCGCCGCGAGAAGGCCACCTCCAACATCTGCACCGCGCAGGTGCTGCTGGCGGTCATGGCCTCGATGTACGCCGTCTACCACGGTCCGGAAGGCCTGGCCCGCATCGCCCGCCGGACCCACCGCCTGGCCTCGATCCTGGCCGCGTCGCTGCGCAGCGCCGGCGTGCAGGTCGGTGGCGACTTCTTCGACACCCTGCACATCACCGGCGTGCATGCCGATGAGATCCACGCCAAGGCGCGCGCCGCCGGTTACAACCTGCGCGCGATCGACAGCGACTCGGTCGGCATCAGCCTGGATGAGACCGCTACCCGCGCCGATATCGTCGCCCTGGCCGCCGTGTTCGGTGCGCAGGCCGATGTGGACGCGCTCGATGCCAGCACCGCCGACGCGCTGCCGTCTGCCCTGCTGCGCCAGTCCGCGTTCCTGACCCACCCGGTGTTCAACACCCACCACAGCGAGCACGAGCTGCTGCGCTACCTGCGTTCGCTGGCCGACAAGGACCTGGCAATGGACCGCACGATGATCCCGCTGGGCTCGTGCACCATGAAGCTCAACGCCACCGCCGAGATGATCCCGGTGACCTGGCCGGAGTTCTCGCAGATCCACCCGCTGGTGCCGGCCGACCAGGCGCTGGGCTACAAGGAACTGATCGAGACGCTGGAAGCGATGCTGGTCGAATGCACCGGCTACGACGCGGTCAGCCTGCAGCCGAACTCGGGCGCGCAGGGTGAGTACGCCGGCCTGCTGGCGATCCGCGCCTACCACCGCTCGCGCGGTGAGGACCACCGTGACATCTGCCTGATCCCGGATTCGGCGCACGGCACCAACCCGGCCTCGGCACAGATGTGCGGCATGAAGGTCGTGGTCACCAAGACCGATGCCAACGGCAACGTCGATGTCGAAGACATCCGCGTCAACGCCGAGAAGTACAGCGATCGCCTGGCCGCGATCATGATTACCTACCCGTCCACGCACGGCGTGTTCGAGGAGGAAGTGGTCGAGATCTGCGAGATCATCCACCAGCACGGCGGCCAGGTGTACACCGACGGCGCCAACATGAACGCCCTGGTCGGCGTGGCCAAGCCGGGCAAGTGGGGTTCGGACGTTTCCCACCTGAACCTGCACAAGACCTTCTGCATCCCGCACGGCGGCGGTGGCCCGGGCGTCGGCCCGTGTGCGGTGAAGGAACACCTGGCACCGTTCCTGCCGGGCAAGCTGGGTGACAACGGCCCGGTCGGCATGGTCAGCGCGGCCAGCTTCGGCAGCGCCTCGATCCTGCCGATCAGCTGGATGTACATCGCCATGATGGGCAGCGAAGGCCTGCGCAAGGCCACCCAGGTGGCCCAGCTCAACGCCAACTACATCGCCAAGCGCCTGGCCCCGCACTTCAAGACGCTGTACACCGGCCGCAACGGCCTGGTGGCGCACGAGTGCATCCTCGACGTGCGCCCGCTGGAGAAGACCAGCGGCATCGGTGCCGAGGACGTGGCCAAGCGCCTGATCGACTTCGGCTTCCATGCGCCGACCCTGAGCTTCCCGGTGGCCGGCACGCTGATGGTCGAGCCGACCGAGAGCGAATCGCTGCACGAGCTGGACCGCTTCATCGACGCGATGATCCAGATCCGCGAGGAAATCCGCGCGATCGAAGACGGCCGCCTGGACCGCGAGGACAACCCGCTGAAGAACGCCCCGCACACCGCGACGGCGGTGACTGCCAGCGAGTGGACCCACGCCTACCCGCGTGAGCTGGCCGCCTTCCCGCTGCCCAGCCTGAAGCTGCAGAAGTACTGGCCGCCGGTGGCCCGCGTCGACAACGTGTACGGCGACAAGAACGTGATGTGCGCCTGCATCCCGGTCGATGCCTACAAGGACGACGAAGTCGAGGCGTAAGCGCTCGATTGACCGGTAAACGGAACGGCCCGCGCAAGCGGGCCGTTCTTGTTTCCATCAACACGTGGCGCATTCTCCAGTAGATCCACGCCATGCGTGGATGCCGCGATCTCACGGGTCGGGCATCTGCCCCAGGCTCAGCTGCCACGACACGCCGTAGCGGTCCTGCACCCAGCCGTAGCGGTTGCTGAAATCGTAGTCGCCCACCGGCATCAGCCAGTGCCCGCCCTCGCCCAGCACGCGTGCCGCACGCTCGAACTGCTCGCTGCCGGCGCATTCGACGAACAGCGAGATCGAGGGACTGAAGGTGAAGTCGTGCACGTCCAGGCTGTCGAAGCACAGGTAGTGCGTGCCCCCCAGCAGGAAGATGGCCTGGCGCACCTGGCCGGGCACGCCGGCGCCGGCACCTTCAGGGTGGTGCTGCAGGGCCAGCAGGCGGAAATCGGCGAAGGCGTCGGAGTACAGGGCCATGGCGGCCTCGGCCTGGCCGGTGAACATCAGGAACGGGCGACTGCGCAGCATGCGGTACTCCTGTTCGACAGGCCGGTGACGGCCCACGCGATCAGGATGGCACGGCGGATGTGCAGCCCCCGTGGTAGTGCCGGCCGCTGGCCGGCAGCACCGATCAGGCTTCGCGCATGCGCCGGGCGATGGCGCTGCCGGCGGCGATGACGGCGGTCAGCGCCACCATCGAAAGGAACTGCAGGCGCGTGTGCGCTTCACTCAGCAGCAGGCCGAAGATCAGCGCCAGGATGCCCAGCGCACACACCGTCAGCCACGGGAAGCCGGCCATGCGGAACGGCAGGCGGGTGCCCAGGCGGTCGGCCCGGCGGCGCAGCACCAGCTGCGAGACCAGCGACAGCGTCCACACCAGCAGGCAGGTGGAGCCGACGATGTTCAGCAGCACTGGCAGCACCTTGTCAGGGAACAGCAGCTCCATGATGGTGGCGGCAAACCCGAACAGCACGCTGGCCAGCACGGCGATCACCGGCACCTGGCGCGGGTCGGTCCAGCCCAGCACGGCCGGTGCCTCACGGCGCTGCGCCAGCGAATAGATCATGCGCGAGGCGCCGTAGAGGTTGGCATTGAGCGCCGACAGCAGTGCGATCACCGCGATCAGGGTGATAGCCGTGGCCGCGCCCGGAATATTGGCGACCGCGAGCACCGCGGCAAACGGCGACTTCAGCGACTCGCTGGTCCACGGCACCACGGCGATGATCACGCTGAGCGAGCCGATGTAGAACACGAGGATGCGCCAGGCCACGGTGCGGATGGCACGGGCGATGCTGCGCTCGGGGTCTTCGGTCTCGGCCGCCGCCACCGCCACGATCTCGGTGCCGCCGAAGGCGAACACCACCACCAGCAGGGCCGCGCCGATGCCGGCCAGGCCCTTGGGCGCGAAGCCGCCGTGCTGGGTGAAATTGCTCAGCCCCGGCGAGGCCACCTGCGGCAGCCAGCCCATCAGCAGGGCGATACCGATCGCGATGAAGGCCAGGATGGCGGCCACCTTGAGGATGGCGAACCAGAATTCGAACTCGCCGAAATTCTTCACCCCGAGCAGGTTGATCGCGGTGAAGAACAGCATGAAGGCCAGCGCCGCCATCGGCACCGGTATCACCGGCCAGACCGTGGCCAGCAGGCCGGCCGCACCCACCGCTTCGGCGGCGATGACGATGACCAGCTGCACCCACCACAGCCAGCCCACGGTGGCACCCGCGGTGGCTCCCATGGCATCGGCCGCGTACACCGAGAACGCGCCGCTGGTCGGCTTGGCCGCCGCCATTTCGCCCAGGGCGTTCATCACGATGATCACCAGCGCGCCGGCGACGAGATAGGACACCAGCACGGCCGGGCCGGCCGCCTGCACGCCTACGCCGGAACCGAGGAACAGGCCGGCGCCGATCGCGCTGCCCAGGCCCATCATGATCAGCTGGCGCGGCTTCAGCGAATGGCCGAGGCGGGAAGACGAGGCAGGCGTAACGGGGCTGGCGGGCATCGGCGGGACTGGCGGCGGCTACAGGGGCGTCACCTTACATTGTCCCCCACCCACGGGGATAGGCACAGTGCAGCAGACCGCTCAGGGCAGCATGGCTTCGCCGACAGTGGCATCGACATTCTCTCCAATACGCGCCCGGTAGGCGCGCGGCGAGAAACCGGTTTCAGCCTTGAATTTGCGGGTGAACGCGCTCTGGTCGCTGAAACCGCAGGCCTGGCCGATGCAGGCGATGCTGTCGTCGCCGTGCAGCAGGTGCATGGCCATCTGGATGCGCAGCCGGGTCAGCACCTGCTGCGGGGTCATCTGGAACACCTTGCGGAAGCTGCGCTCGAGCTTGGACAGCGAGAAGCCGGTGATGTCCAGCAGGGTCTGCATGCGCACGTTCTCGGCGTAGTGCGCGTTGAGGTGGGCCAGGGCCAGGCGCAGCTGCTCGTACTGGCTGCCCAGGCTGTCCTTCTGGCCCAGGTCGCGGGAGATGCCGATCAGGCCCTGGATGCTGCCGTCCACCAGCAGCGGCCGCTTGCAGGTCAGGCACCAGCCCGGTTCGCGGTTGGCGAACAGGTGCAGCTCCATCAGGTTCTCGATCACCTCGCCGGACAGCACGCGCGCGTCCTGGTCGACGTAGTCCGCGCTGAGGCCGGTCGGGTAGATCTCGGCAGCGGTACGGCCGATGACATCCTTGCGCGCACGCAGGCCCAGCCGCCGCAGCATGGTCTGGTTGACGTGGGTGTAGCGGCCCTGGCGGTCCTTCATGAAGAACAGCACGTCCGGAATGGCGTCGAACAGGGCTTCGATGTCGGTGGGCTCGACTCGCATGCGGCAAGCATACCCGAGCCCGGTTTTGCCTGTACGTTCACCCGCGGCGGACCATGGGTTAACGGCCCGGGAGCGACTGTCATGGTCTGCCCCCCCACGTACCCCGGAGAAACCCCCGATGGCCGCCAGCAAGCCGACCGGCAAGCGCGCACCCGCCCCGTCCAAGACCACCCAGACCCAGCAGCGCGGCGAGGGTGACGAACTGCACCTGCAGGCCGGCGGCACGCATCCGCCGATGACCACCGCGCAGGGCATTCCGGTGGCCGACAACCAGAACTCACTGCGCGAGGGCCCGCGCGGCCCCACCCTGCTGGAGGATTTCATCCTCCGCGAGAAGATCACCCACTTCGACCATGAGCGCATTCCCGAACGCATCGTGCATGCGCGCGGCAGCGCGGCCCATGGCTACTTTGAGCTGACCCGTTCGCTGGCGAAGTACACCCGCGCCCGCGTGCTGACCGAGGTCGGCACGAAAACGCCGGTGTTCACCCGCTTTTCCACCGTGGCCGGCGGCGCCGGTTCGGTCGACACCCCGCGCGACGTGCGTGGCTTCGCGGTCAAGTTCTACACCCCCGAAGGCAACTGGGATCTGGTGGGCAACAACATCCCGGTGTTCTTCATCCAGGATGCGATGAAGTTTCCCGACCTCGTGCATGCGGTCAAGATGGAGCCGGACCGTGCGTTCCCGCAGGCCGCCAGCGCGCATGACACGTTCTGGGATTTCATCTCGCTGATGCCCGAATCGATGCACATGATCATGTGGGCGATGAGCGACCGTGGCATTCCGCGTTCGCTGCGCATGATCGAGGGCTTCGGCGTGCACAGCTTCCGCCTGTTGAACGAGGCCGGCGAGTCCACCTTCGTCAAGTTCCACTGGCGGCCGAAGCTGGGCATCCAGTCCACCGTGTGGGACGAAGCGCTGAAATTGCAGGCGGCCGACAACGATTTCCATCGGCGCGACCTGTTCGAGGCGATCCAGCGCGGCGACTACCCCGAATGGGAGCTGGCCGTGCAGCTGTTCACCGAGGAAGAGGCCGAGGCGTTCCCGTTCGATCACCTCGATCCGACCAAGACCATTCCCGAGTCGCTGGTGCCGCTGAAGGTGATCGGGCGGATGGTGCTGGATCGCTGGCCTGACAATTTCTTCGCCGAGACTGAGCAGGTGGCGTTCTGCCCCGCCAACGTGCCGCCGGGCATCGACTTCAGCAACGACCCGCTGCTGCAGGGCCGGCTGTTCTCGTACCTGGACACGCAGCTGATCCGCCTGGGTGGGCCGAACTTCCACCAGATTCCGGTCAATGCGCCGAAGTGCCCGTTCGCCAACCACCAGCGCGACGGCCACATGCAGATGCAGGTGCCGAAGGGGCGCGTGGCCTACGACCCGAGCTCGCTGGAAGACGACAGCCCGCGCGAAACCCCGGCTGGCTTCCGCAGCCATGCAACCGCCGACGACGGACGCAAGGGACGCACGCGTGCGGCGAGCTTTGCGGACCACTACAGCCAGGCGCGTGCGTTCTTCCGCAGCCTGGAAACGCCGGAGCAGGCGCACCTCGCCTCGGCGCTGGTATTCGAGCTGTCCAAGGTGGAAACGCTGAAGGTGCGCGTGCGTACCGTCAGCCACCTGCGCAACATCGACGAATCATTGGCCAGGCGCGTGGCCGATGGCCTCGCCCTCGCCGAGCTGCCCGACGCCGCGCCGACCGCGACGCCGGCACAGGACATGCCCGCTGTTCCCGAGGTGCGCATCATCGGCCGCACGAAAGACACGCTGCAGGGGCGCTGCATCGGCATCCTGTTCGATGAGGGCTCCGATGCGGGGCTGATCGCAAGCCTGCGCAAGGCCGCGCAGAAAGCCGGTGCCGAGGTGAAGCTGGTAGCGCCGAAAGTGGGCGGTGCCACGCTCAGCGACGGCAAGCGGCAGGCCGCCGATGGCCAGCTGGCCGGCACGCCCTCGGCCGTGTTCGACGCCGTGGCCGTGGTGCTCAGTGCAGAGGGCGCCAAGGCGCTGGCCAGGGAAGCCGCCGCGGTCGAGTTCGTCAGCCATGCGTGGGCGCACCTGAAGGCCATCGCCAGCGATGCCGGCGGCCAGGCGCTGCTGAAGGCGGCACGCGTGGGCAACGATGCCGGCATCGTCGAAGCGGAAGACGCCAAGGCCTTCCTCGCCGCCGCGGCCACCCGCCAGTGGACGCGCGAACCGAAGCTGCGCCTGCTGGCCTGACCGACCCTCACAGGAGAAGCGACATGCCACGTGGTGACAAATCCGCCTACACCGACAAGCAGAAGCGTCAGGCCGAGCACATCGAGGAAAGCGAACGCGAGCGCGGCGCCAGTGAAAGCACCGCCGAACGCATCGCCTGGGCCACCGTCAACAAGCAGGATGGCGGTGGCAAGCGCAGCGGCAGCGGCCGCAAGGCAGCGAAGAAAGCGGCCGACAGCTGACCCTCAGCCAGGCAGCCCGTTCACCCAGCGCGCCACGACTTCGGCCGCCTGTTCGGGTCGCGCCTGCAGCAGCAGGTGCGGCCCCTGCAGCGCGACCTGGCGCGCTTCGGGCAACAGCGCCTGCAGTTCGGCAACACTGGGCGGCCACAGCAACCGGTCCTGCCGCGCCTGCAGGTACAGCGTGGGCACGGCGATCCGCGGCAGCAGCGCACGCACGTCCACGCGCAATGTGCTGGCGGCCCGTTGCCGCAGCACGCGGCTCGGCACATCGGCCAGGGCCTGGCGCAGCGCCTGTACGTTCTGCGGCGTCCGCCACTGACCGAGCAGCACCCGCGCCATCACCGGCCGCGGCGGCAACGGCCATGCCGCGGACAGCGCCACCGCGCTCGCGGCAGGCACCGGCACCGGCCGTCGCGCGAACGTGGTGCTGAGCACCAGCCCACGCAGGCCGGCGGGCGCCTGCGCGGCGATCTGCACCGCCAGCGGGCCAGCAAACGATTCGGCCAGCAGCACCCACGGCTGCCGCGGAAGCTGCGGCTGCAGCCATGCGACCAGGCTCGGATAATCCTGCGCCCCGTGTATGGGCAGGGACAGCGCCTCTGCATCCAGTCCGTGCGCGCGCACGGCTTCGAGGAACGCGCCCGACATGCCCACGCCACCGTCCAGGCCGGGCAGCATCAGCACACGGGGGCGCACCGGCGGGTTCAACTGCCGGGCCCAGGTGCGGCGGGCGGCGCAGGCGCCGCCACGGTGACCGCCTGCAGCGTGCGCACCGCCGCGATCGGAATGGCTTCGGCACGCCGCTGCTGCGGCCACCAGACGAACAGGAACGCGCTGCTGGAGCCGAGCAGACGTGCGGTACCCGGCAGCGGTGCCGGATCGCCGTTCAACTGCAGGCGGATCACTTCGCCGCTGCCGGCGTTGCGGATCTGCTCACCGCGCACCGTCACGTAGTTCGCCGCGCCCAGCGCCATGAACGTGGCCACGGCCAGGGTCATCGCGGTCAGCGGGCGCAGGCCTACGCCCTCCCAGCTGGTCAGTGCCGAGCGTGTCAGCACCGCGCGCCACGCCCAGTTGCGCGCGCGCAGCTGTTCCAGCTTGGCGGCATTGCGCATGCGCAGCGTTTCCGGCCAGGTCACCACCAGCACCAGCAACACGCCAGAGGCCAGCAGCAGCACGTACGCCGGGTCGCGGATGCCGGCCACCAGGAAATCGCTGGGCTGCAGGTAATCCAGGATCGACAGCTTGAAGCCCCGGTAGAACCAGAAGCTGCACCACAGCCCGAGCAGCGAGACCAGCAGATAGGCCACGGTGAACAGCAGGGCCGGCTCACGGCGCATGCGGCGCAGCGCCTGCATCACCGCCGAATCATCATCGCCACGGGTCAGCGGCAGCATCGACCAGTCGGTCGGCACCTCGGCGGGCGGCATGGCGGGCGCGGCCGTGCCCTGCATCCGTGGCACGTCGCCGTAGGCGCCTTCGGTCTCGTTGCTGTCCATGCTCCCTCCCCCGGTGTCTGCAGCGAGCATCGCCGAAATTGCGGACGGGTGGTAGACCGCTGGTCTGCGGCATACTCCAGCCTGCCGCAGGACGCGGCGCATGAGACCGACCATGACCCGAAGAATGATGATGCTGGCACTGCTGGCGTGGGCCTGCATCGCGGCACCTGCCGTTTCCGCCGCCAGCCCGCCCGTGGACGATGCGGCGACCGCGCAGGCCCTCGCACAGGCGGAAACGCGGGGCCGGGAAATGTTCGAGCATGACCTGGCCGCCGAGCGCGCGACCGATGCCCTGCTCAAGAAGGGAATGCGCGGCGACAGCCGGGTACGGGGCTGGATCACCGAGCCGAAGGACAACCGCTACGAGGTCAGCATGATCGGCGAAGGTGACGTGGTGCTGTACCGGGCCACCACCGATGCGCAGGGGAACCTGGCCGGCGCGACCGAGGCGCTGGCGGTTCCGGCGGCCCCTACCGCCTACCAGGCCGGTGCCGCGGCTGCCCGGGCGCTGGCGACGCAGAGCCGCATCGATGCCTGCGCGAAGCGCTACAACAGCGTGGTGCTGCCCGCGCCCGGCGCGACCAACGATGCATGGACGGTCTACCTGCTGCCGGCCACCACCGACCCTGCCGCGGTCCCGCTGGGCGGCAGCTATCGGTTCGACATCGCGCAGGGCCGGATCACCTCGCAGCGCGCGTTCACCCGCAGCTGCATCCAGCTGAAGCGTGCGCGGCGCAATGCGGCAATGATCGTCACCCACATGCTCGACCCGACACCCACCGAAGTGCACGTGTTCTGGAGCCTCTGGGCCCGCTCGCCGCTGTACGTCACCACGGGCGAGGATGCAATCTGGAAGATCGAGGACGGCCACATCCACCGCGTGCAGGACTGAGCAGCTGCCACGCGCGCGGACGCGTGGCAGCTCCCTGCGGGCCCTTGTCGAAGATCAGGCCGCGCGCGCCACCACGGCGCGGGCTGCACCGTCCTGCTCGATCTGGAACACCGACACCGAGGTGGTCAGCGCGTTGGCCTGCTCTTCCAGCGCGCGGCTGGCCGCGGTCGCCTCTTCCACCAGAGCCGCGTTCTGCTGGGTCACCTGGTCCATCTGCACCACCACCTGGTTGACCTGTTCGATGCCAGCGGCCTGTTCCTTGCTGGCCGCAGCGATATCGCTCATCAGCTGGTTGGTGCGCGAACTCGCGTGGGCCAGGCGGGCGATCGCCGCTTCGGACTGCACGGTCACGGCCAGCCCGCTCTGCACCTTGGCGGCGGCATCCTCGATCAGTTCCTTGATCTCCTTGGCGGCCACACCCGCACGCTGCGCCAGAGTGCGCACTTCACTGGCGACCACGGCAAAACCACGGCCCTGCTCACCGGCACGCGCCGCTTCCACCGCAGCGTTCAGCGCCAGGATGTTGGTCTGGAACGCGATGCCGTCGATCACCGTGGAGATCTCCGAGATGCGCGCCGACGACTGGTCGATCTCACCCATCACCGTTGCCATCTGCGCCATCGCCTGCTCGGTTTCGCGCACGGCCGCACCGGCCGCATGCGCTTCGCTGTCGGCCTGGCGGGCCAGGTCGGCGTTCTGGCGCACGGTGGAGGTCAGCTCTTCCATCGAAGCGGCGGCTTCTTCCAGATTCGCTGCCTGCTGTTCGGTACGGCGCGAGAGATCGCTGTTGCCGGCGGCCAGTTCCTGCGCGGCGTTGTTGATGCTGTCGGCCGCCACCTGGATGCCACGGACGATGCCGGTCAGCTGCGCGGTGGTGGTGTTGGCATCGTCGCGCATGCGGGCGAAAACACCCTCGTAGTCACCGTCCATGCGCGCGGTCAGGTTGCCGTGCGAAATCGCGCGCAGCACGTCGGAGACATCGGCGATGCTGGCCTGCGAACTGGCCATCATCGCGTTGAGGTGTTCGACCATCGCGCGATACTGGAACTGGAACGCCTCGGCATCGCCGCGCACGCTGAAATCGCCCGCGCCGGCGGCCCGGGCCAGCGTGTCGATCTGGGCGCTGATCGCCATCAGGCTCTGCTTCACCGCGGCCAGGGTGCGGGTGAACGCGCCCTTCTCGCCGGGATACTGCGGCAGGTCGCGGCTGAGATCGCCGATCGCGTAGCGCTGCATGACTTCGGCCATCAGCAGTTCCACCTGCACGTGCGATTCCACCAGGCTGTTGGTGGCCTGCACCATGCGGCCGAAATCGCCGGGGAAGGCGCTGGCATCCATGCGATAGCCGATGGCACCGGCCTCGTGCTGCTCGGCCATCTGCAGCTGCGCGCCGATGGCGGCCTGCACGCTCTGCCGCACGCTGCCCATGGCCTCGCCCAGCTGGGTCAGTTCATCGCGGCCACCCAGGTGGAAGGACTGGTCCAGCTCACCCTTGGAGAGCCGCTGCGCCAGCTGCACCGCACGCGCCAGCGGGCCGGTCAGGCTGCGGCCGATCATCACCGAGGCGGCGATGCCGACCAGCAGCGCTACGCCGCCCAGCACCAGCAGCTGCAGCAGGCTGCGCTCGCCGAGACGGATCGCTTCGGCGGCCGCCTCGCGGCTTTCCTTCTCTTCGAAGGCCACGCCATCGGCCAGCGCCTTGTTCCAGCCATTTGCGGCCTCCTGCACCGGGCCCAGGGTCAACGCGATGGCGCCGGGGAAGTCGCCCTGCGCCATCAGTTCACTGGTCTGCTTGTTGAGCGGGCGCGCAACCGCACGCATGGCCGCGATGGCCTCGCCCATCGCCTTGCCATCGGCATCGCCGGGCAGTGCCTGGTAGGCGGTCCAGCTGGTTTCGTAGCGCTTGACCAGGTCGGCGATGCGTTGCTCGTCGGCCTCGCGCGCGTCACCCTGGCGGATCAGCATCTCGCGGCGAACGACCATCATCTGGTTGTTGGCATCGAGCATTTCCGACAGCAGTCGCACCTTGGCTACGCTGACCTCGACCACCTGCTGCATGGCGTGCTTCTGCACGGCCGTGGCGGTGGCACCGATGGTGACCACGGCAGCCACCAGCAGCAGCAACAGGCCAAAGCCAAGGCCAAGACGCCAGGCGACCCTGACATTCCTCAAGTAGTTCATGGGGGGGGGAATCCAAACGTGGAGGGGATGCGCCCTTATCGGCCCGCCGCCCGTGCTCCTTGACCGTGCAACCGCCGACGCTTCGGTGGCGGTTCACATTCTTCGTTCAGCCAGCGACCTCGTGTGGCTGCAGTGGACAGGCGCTGGCCAGGCGCGTGGCCAGGTCCTGGCGCAGGGCGCCGAGCGCGGCGATGCGGGCATCGATGTCGGCGAGCTTTTCCTGCAGCGCGGCCGCCAGCAGCGGGCCGGCATCGGCCTGCTCCCACAGCCTGGGCAGGCGCTGGCCGATCTCGGCCAGGGTGAAGCCGAGCTGCTGGGCGGTGCGGATGTAGTGCACCAGCATCGCCGTTTCCTCGGGGTAGTCGCGGTAGCCATTGGCCAGGCGCCGCGCGCCGATCAGGCCCTGCTTCTCATAGAAACGCAGGGCTTCGCGCGACAGGCCGCAGGCCTGGGCCAGCTCTCCAATCTGCATGGGGGGTTCCAGAAAACGCTTGACCTTGAAGTTTACTTCAGCCCTGACAGTACGCCCTCTTTCCCCTGTTGAAGGCGTCCATGCTTATCTCCCGCTACCTCCGCATCGTCCGCGCCAGTGCGTTCTACGACCTGGTGGTCACCCTGCCCTTCGCCCTGCCCTGGACCTTCGCACCGCTGCATGCGGCGATGGCGGCGCTGGCCCAGGCCTGGCAGCTGCCCGGCCAGGTGCCCGCGCTGGACCCGCTGCACATGCTGCTGGCCAACCTGCTCGGCTCGGTGGTGGTGATGTGGTCGCTGGCCCGCGTGCTTGCCCCCAGCGTGCTGCTGGGCCGGCTGGATGCCGCCGCACGCTGGCTGTTCGCGCTGTGGCAGGTGTATGCGGTACTGCACGGCGCCAGTGCGATCCTGCTGCTGTTCACCGTGGCCGAGATCGGCTTCGGCGTGCTGCAGAGCTGGCGCATCGAGGATCACCCCACGCGTTGAGCGCTCATCTGCCGCTCAGCAACACGCCGGTGTTTTCACGCGGGCTGGTCGCGGGGTGCAGGCATGGTGGGGGCACGTTCTGCAGGAGCTTCCCATGCTTTCACCCCGCGTTGCCGTGCTTGCGCTGTCGCTGCTGGTTTCCCCTGCATTCGCGCAGGCCCCGCCAGCCGACCTGCCCGCGCCCATCGCCGAACGCGCCGGACCGGACATCGCCGCACGCTCGCCGTTGCACGCGCAGGTGCTGCTGGACCGCGCCAATTTCTCGCCCGGCCAGATCGATGGCGAAGTGGGCAGCAACCAGCGCCGCGCGGTGTCCGGCTTCCAGGCCGCGCACGGGCTGACCGTGACCGGCGAGCTGGACGATGCCACCTGGAAGGCACTGCAGGCCGATGCCAATGCACCGCTGGCCAGTTACACGCTGACCGCCGAGGACGTGGCCGGTCCGTTCCAGCCGGTGCCGAAGGGTCCCGCCGCACAGGCCAAGCTGAAGGCGCTGGGCTACGGCAGCGTGGAAGAATCTCTCGGCGAGCGCTTTCATGCCTCGCCCGAGCTGCTGAAGGCGCTCAACCCCGGCGTCGACCTGGGCAAGGTCGGCAGCCGCATCCAGGTGCCGAACATTGCGCCGGCACCGCTGCCGAAGGCGGCCAAGGTGGTGGTCGACAAATCCGATTCCACCCTGCAGCTGCTCGATGCAGCGGGCAAGGTGATCGCGCAGGTGCCGGTATCGTCGGGCAGCCAGCATGATCCGCTGCCGATCGGTGAATGGAAGATCCTCGGCGTGTACCGCGACCCGCCCTTCCACTACAACCCGAAGCTGTTCTGGGATGCGCGCAAGGGCGAGAAAAAGGCCACGCTGCCGCCGGGCCCGAACAATCCCGTGGGCCGGGTCTGGATCGACCTGTCCAAGCCGCATTACGGCCTGCACGGCACGCCCGAGCCCGGCCATGTCGGCAAGACCGAATCACATGGCTGCGTGCGCATGACCAACTGGGATGCGCTGCGCGTGGCCGATGCCGTGGATACCTCGGTACCCGTCGTGATGCAGGAGTGAGGCGATGCGTCTTTCGCAGCTGATCGTACTGGGCGTGCTGCTGGGGCTGGGTGCCGGCTGGTGGCTGCGCCGCGATGCGGGTGAGCCGGTGGCGGTTGCCCTGCCTGCAGCGCAACCCGCGGTGGCCGCGGCGCCGCCGGCTGCGGCAGCAACGCCGCGCGTGGACGCCCCGGTGCCCACGGCCGTGCCGCCGTCCAGCGCCACCGATGCGCCAACCGGTCTGCTGCTGCCGGTACAGGGCATCCTGCCCTCGCAGCTGCGCGATACCTTCACCGATGCACGCAGCGAGGGCCGCGTGCACGATGCCATCGACATCATGGCCGACGCCGGTACGCCGGTGCTGGCGGTGGCCGACGGCACGGTGGAAAAACTGTTCGACAGCGAGCGCGGCGGACTGACGATCTACCAGTTCGAGCCCAGCGGACGCTGGTGCTACTACTACGCCCACCTGCAGCGCTATGCCGATGGCCTGGCGGAAAAGCAGGCGATCAAGCGCGGTGAAGTGATCGGCTACGTCGGCAGCACCGGCAACGCCAGCGCCGATGCCCCGCACCTGCATTTCGAGGTACATGTGCTGGGGCCGGAGAAGCAATGGTGGAAGGGCGAATCGATCAACCCGTATCCGTTGCTGCAGGCGGGGCGCTGACGCGTTGGCACCCGCTTCGCTCAGAGGCCTGAGGCAACACGCACCGCATCACAGGCCGTGATCAGGTCTTCCACCAGGCGGCCACTGACATCGAGTTCGCCCTCGTACTCGGCGATGTTGTGCTGCTGGTGGCACTTGTCGAGCACGCGCCACACCTCCGGACCAATGCCCAGCGTGTGCTTGAGCGACTGGAACACGATGTAGCGGTTGCTGGGCCGGAACCCCTGCGCGCGAAGTGCGGCCAGGCTCAAGGCGTGCGCGGCGTTGTAGGCAAGGTCGAAGCGGCTTTCCAGCGACAACGTGGCATTGCGTGCGTCACGCAGCCGCGCGAGGCCCGAGCGCTGCAGGCCTTTGATCTCGCGCGGATCGGGCGGTTCGGCGGTGAGCGGTTTACCCGCCCCGACCAGATTCTGCAATGGCGAGGTCATCCTTTCCTCCAATCACCCACACCTTGGGTTGTTCGAGAACACGCTGCAAAAAGGCATTGCCCTTGCGCAGGCGATCATGCAGTTCGTCATGCGTGTACAGCGTCGGGTTCACCGGCCGTCCGAGGCGATCTTCAAGGGGATCGAGGACGGCCATCAACTCAGCATAGCCCAGCGTATCGGAGACCAGCATCAGATCGATGTCGCTGTGCGCGCTGTCCGTGCGCTTGGCCACCGAACCGAAGACGAAGGCCAGTGCAATCTGGTCCTGCAACGGTTGCAACGCCTCGCGCAGCGGCTGCGCCAGACCGATGGTCTTGTGCACCAGCGCCACCAGCTCGGCATGGATGGGCGAGCCGGCAAACGCGCGATAGCGCTTCTGGTTGCCGACCCTGCGTTGCTCGACCAGGCCGCTTGCGACCAGCTTGGCCACTTCGCGCTGCACGGCGCCAGAGCCGGCACCGCTGCCGCTGATCAGCTCGGAAATACTGAAGTCACGACGATCCTGCCCGAACAGCAGGGCCAGCACCCGTTGCTGGGTCTGGGTGAACAGCGCGTCGGCCAGCCCGATGGGGCCGGTGGGAGACGCATTGGCAGCTTGAATACCCATATTGGGCATTATTGTACCCATATTGGGCATTTTGCAAGTGACCTGCCCCACCCCGCCGGGCGTGGCCCGGCGCTACCGCGCCCGAGGACGGCGTTGCCACCGCCGCAGCGCGATGCTGGCCGTCGCCAGTCCGCCACCGGCAATCAGCAGCAGCAGCGCCACCGGCTGCCAGAAGAAGAACGGCCACAGCCACAGGTAGTCCAGGTCGGTCAGCTTCAGGACGTCCATCGGCGGCAGCAGGTCCACCGAGGCCGCACGGCCGGCCAGCGCCGGGTCGACCTCCAGCACGGTCAGCCGCAGCGAGGACCGCCCACGTGGCAGTGCATCACCGCGGCCGTAGCCGAAGTACGAGGCGGCGAACCGGTCCCGCTCGACCGATTCCAGTGCGCGGGTGGTTTCCGCTTCGGGTGCGCCCGAGCGCGACTTCGCGAGGAACTCGGTTTGATCGGTCGGGGTTTGCGCGCGCAGCCGTACTTCTGGATCGATGGCCGGATCGGTGCCGTCATCTGCATAACGCAGGCGCAGTCGCAGCGGGTCGTTGATGAAGCGGTAGACCGTGATCTCGGCGGTCGCGCCCGGCTGCAGCACCAGCGGCAGGGTCTGCGTGCGCGAGGCCAGGTAATTGGCGAGCGCGCCCAGCACCAGCACGATGCAGGCCAGCGTCCACAGGCTCCACAGCAGCCACAGGGTCACCCGTGCCACGGTCTCGCCCTTCATGCCGAAGTCTCCGTCATCGCTGTGCGTCCCTGCCGGCTGTGCCGCCACAGTACCGAAAACGAAAAAGCCCCGCATGTGCGGGGCTTTTCCTGTCACCTGCGCCGGGCATGGCCCGGCGCTACCTCAGGCGAACGGATCCTGCAGGACCATGGTGTGGTCGCGGTCCGGGCCGGTGGAAACGATGCTGATCGGGCAACCGGCCAGCTCTTCCAGCGAACGCAGGTAGGCACGTGCGGCCGGCGGCAGCTCGTCCCAGTTGGTGATGCCGTGGGTGTTCTCGCTCCAGCCCGGGAACTCCAGGTACACCGGGGTGCAGTCTTCCCAGCCCTGCGCGTCCAGCGGCGCGTACTCGGTGCGCTTGCCGTTGTATTCGTAGGCGATGCAGACCTTCAGCTTTTCCATGCCGTCCAGCACGTCCAGCTTGGTGATGCACAGGCCGCTGATGCCGTTGATGGCCACGGCGCGCTTCAGCGCGACGATGTCCATCCAGCCGCAGCGGCGCGGGCGACCGGTCGAAGCACCGTACTCGGCGCCGCGGTCACGGATGCCCTGGCCGATTTCATCGTCCAGCTCGGTCGGGAACGGGCCGCCGCCGACGCGGGTCGCGTAGGCCTTGGCGATGCCCAGCACGTAGTCGATCGAATCGGCGCCGACGCCGGAACCGGCCAGCGCGCCACCGACGGTGGTGTTGGAGCTGGTGACGTACGGGTAGGTGCCGTGGTCGATGTCCAGCAGGGCGCCCTGCGCGCCTTCGAACAGCACGCGCTTACCCTGCTTGCGCAGGTCGTGCAGGATGCCGGCCACGTCGGACTTCATCGGCTGCACGTATTCGCCGAAGGCCAGGGCCTCGTCGAAGGTCTTCTGGAAATCGACCGCATCGGTGTTCAGATACTTGGTCAGCACGAAGTTGTGGTAGTCCAGCGCCGTGCGCAGCAGCTCTTCCAGCTGCTTGGGGTAATGCAGGTCGGCGATGCGGATGCCGCGACGCGCCACCTTGTCTTCGTAGGCCGGGCCGATGCCGCGACCGGTGGTGCCGATCGCCTTGCCGCCGGCAGCGCGTTCGCGCGCCTGGTCCAGGGCGATGTGGTACGGCATGATCAGCGGCGCGGCCGGGGAGATCTTCAGGCGCGAACGCACTTCGACGCCGGAGGCTTCCAGTTCGGCGATTTCCTTCTGCAGCGCGGCCGGCGAGATGACCACGCCGTTGCCGATCAGGCACAGCGCATCGTCACGCAGGATGCCCGACGGGATCAGGTGCAGGACGGTCTTCTTGCCATTGATGACCAGGGTGTGGCCGGCATTGTGGCCGCCCTGGAAGCGCACCACGGCGCCGATTTCCTCGGTGAGCAGATCGACGATCTTGCCCTTGCCTTCATCGCCCCACTGGGCACCCAACACTACGACAGACTGACCCATGACGGGCTCCTCGATTTGTTGCGGCCATCGGGGCCGCGGACGGGTAAACCGTGGCGGGGCTGGCCAGCACCTGGATGGCGGCTCCAAACGGGGAGCGGCCGGCGATGGAAGGCCCAGACACGGAAAAAGCCGAACGGGGAGGCCCGTCCGGCTTTTGTGCATTATCCGGGTTTCCGGGGTCGGGTGCCACCTTTCCGACGGACGGCTTTACCGGCCGGTCAGGCGCCTCGCCTTCCCGCAAACCGGGGTCAGAGCCGTTTCCTGCGGAAACGGATCCGACCCCTGCCCTTTCAGTGCCGGGCCCACCACAGCAGGCTCAGGCCGGCCAGCAGGACCAGGCCGCCGAAGCTGCGCAGGGCCGGGCTGGGCAGGTCCAGCAGGCGCTCGGCCATGCGCTTCCAGGCCAGCGGGGCGACGAACAGCAGCAGGCCTTCGAGCACGGCCACCAGGCAGACGGCCGCGAACAGATCTTTCATGCGGGGGGACTCCGGAAAAAACACGGGGCCCGGCATCTGGCCGGGCCCCGTGGGATCTTGCCGAACGACTCAGCGGTCGTTCTTGAGGTACTGCAGGAACGGGTCGTTCTTGTCCAGGACGATCACGCCGTTGCCGTCGGTCATGGAGCCACGGTAGGCCTCCAGGCTGCGGTAGAACGCATAGAACGACGGGTCGGCCGAGCCGGCCTTGCCGTAGATGCGGGCCGCATCGGCATCGCCTTCACCGCGCAGGCGCTGGGCATCGCGCTCGGCTTCGGCGATCAGCACGGTGCTGTCACGGTCGGCCTGGGCGCGGATGGTCAGCGACTGCTCCTCGCCCTCGGCGCGCAGCTTGGCAGCTTCCTGCTTGCGCTGTGCGCGCATGCGCTCGTACACGTCGTTGATCACCTGGCTGTCGGTGGGCAGGTCGACCTGCTTGATGCGCAGGTCGATCATCTGCATGCCCAGCCCGGACACCGCTTCGTTGATGCCCTTCAGCTGCTCGGCGATCAGCTCGCTGCGGTCGCCGGATACCAGCTGCTGCAGGGTGCGCGAGTTGATCTGGTTGCGCAGCGAGTCGGTGATGATCGGCGCCAGGCGGGCATTGGCCACGCGCGGGTCACCACCGGTGGCACGGAAGTAGTCGCCCACGTTGGAGATGTAGCCCACGGCGAAGAAGTCGACGCTGACGTCCTTCTGCTCGGCGGTGAAGTAACGCGCCGGTGCCGTGTCCAGCACCTGGAAGCGGCGGTCGAACACGCGAACGGTTTCCACCACCGGCACCTTGAAGTGCAGGCCCGGCTTGATGTCCGAACGCACCACCTTGCCCAGGTTCAGGACCATGGCGGTCTGGTCCTCGCGGACCACGTAGACCGAACCCAGCAGGGCCAGCAGGGCCGCCACGACGACGGCGATCCAGATAGAACTTCTCATCGGCTGCCCTCCTCACGGCCGCTCGGACGCCCGGTCGGGCGGGCCACCGGCCGGCCCGGGTCACGGGAAACTTCGGTTGCGGTACCCGGCAGCGACGGCATCACCACATCCGGATTCGGCACCGGGGCCGGGGCCGAGGCGCCCGGACGGGTGTCGCCGGTCATCGGCACGTAGATCAGCTGGCGACCATCGCCACCGATCACCTTGCGGTTCTCGCTCAGCACCTGCTGGACGGTTTCCAGCCACAGGCGCTTGCGGGTCACTTCCGGGGCGTCCTTGTACTGGGCCTGCAGCAGGCTGAAGCGCTGTGCGTCACCCTCGGCCTTGGACACCACGGCCTGCTTGTAGCCTTCGGCGGTGGTACGGGCACGCGAGGCCTGGCCTCGGGCTTCCGGCACGACCTTGGCGGCGTAGGCCTGGGCTTCGTTGATCAGGCGTTCCTTGACCTGCTGGGCACCGTTGACCTCGTCGAAGGCCGGCTTGACCTCCTCCGGCGGACGGGCGTCCTGCAGGGTCAGGCCGGTCACGGTGAGGCCGGTCTTGAACGCACCCAGCAGCGCCTGCAGGCGCTCCTCGGCGGCCACGGCCAGCGGGCCACGGTTGTTCAGCACCGAATTGAGGTCGGCACGACCGACTTCCTCACGCACCGCGCTCTGCGCGGACTGTTCCAGCACCTGGTCGGCATCGACGGTACCAAACAGGTACTGCTGCGGATCATCGATGCGGTACTGCACGTTGAGCGAGACGTTGACGATGTTCTCGTCGCGGGTCAGCACCGGCACCTGGATCGAGAAGGTCTTGATCTCGGTGGCATTGACCTTGGTGACCGACTCGATCGGCCACGGCAGCTTGAAGTTCGGGCCCGGGGTCAGGATCCGCGAGAACTGGCCAAAGCGCAGCACGACGCCTCGCTGCTGTTCGCCGATCAGCTGGAAGCTGGAGAACAGCACCAGCAACACCACCGCCGCCGCCACCCAACGCAGGATGCCGCCATCGAACAGGTCCTTCAGCGGCCCGGGCAGACCGCCCCAGCCACCGCCATTGCCACCGCCACGCGACCCGAACGGCCCGCGTCGATTGTCCTCGGGGCCTTGTCCGCCCTTGTTGCCGCCGGGTGTATTCCAGGCCATGCACGCTCCATCAATATTGGGCTGCGGCGCGGGCCCTTCCCGCGGCGCCAGCCGTGAATCTTCACCGATCATACAAGATGGGGCGGACTGGCAGGTTTGAAAGGGCCATGACCGGGTAAGGTGGCGTTTTCCTCGAAGTCAGGCAGCGCCGATGGCCCCCACCACCCCGTTCACCGCCTTCCGGATCGAAAACGACGATGCCGGCTACCGCAGCGGCCTGGTCCAGCTGGGCGTGGATGACCTCAGCCCCGGCCAGGTGCTGATCCGCGCCCACTGGTCCTCGGTCAACTACAAGGACGCCCTGGCCGGCACCGGCAAGGGCAAGATCCTGCGGCGCTTCCCGCTGGTCGGTGGCATCGACGTGGCCGGCACCGTGGTCGCCTCCAGCGACCCGGCCTGGCGCGAGGGCGACGCGGTGCTGGCCACCGGCTGCGGGCTCAGCGAGACCCGTGACGGCGGCTACAGCCAGTACGTGCGGCTGGAATCGCGCGCGGTCATCGCCCAGCCTGCCGGCCTGAGCCCGCGCGAAGCGATGGTGCTGGGCACGGCCGGCTTCACTGCCGCCCTCGCCCTGCTGCGCCTGCAGGACAACCGGTTGACCCCGGGGCACGGCCCGCTGGCGGTGACCGGCGCCACCGGCGGGGTCGGCGCGCTGGCCGTGGACATCTTCAGCCGTGCCGGTTACGACGTGCATGCGATCAGCGGCAAGCCGGAGCAGGCCGCCTTCCTGCACGACATCGGCGCCGCCGAGGTGCTGCCGCGCGAGGCACTGGCCGATACCGCGCCGCTGCAGTCTGCCCGCTTCGGCGGTGGCCTGGACAATGCCGGTGGATCGATGCTGGCCAGCCTGCTGGCGCAGACCGTGCCCTATGGCAGCGTGGTCAGTGCCGGCCTGGCCGCCAGTCCGAAACTGGACATGACGGTGATGCCGTACATCCTGCGTGGCGTGTCGCTGCTGGGCGTTTCTTCGGCCAGCGCGCCGCGCGACCTGCGCGAAGCGGTGTGGGCGCGACTGGGCGGCATGTGGAAGCCGCAGCACCTGGACCGGATCTGCACGGCCGAAGTCGGCCTGACGGACCTGCCGGGCGTGTTCGAACGGATGCTGGCCGGTGGCTCGCTCGGCCGCACGGTGGTGCGGATCGACTGAACGTCGCAGGCAGGCGACGGACGGCAGCTGCCGTGTTCCCACCCGCAATGTGCCCGCACTACACTGCGGGCATGACACGGGGAACAACATGGCACGCATTCTGATCGTCGACGACTCACCGTCGCAGCTGTTGGGGATACAGCGCATCGTCGAGAAACTCGGGCACCAGATCCTGACCGCCACCGATGGCGCGGCCGGGGTGGAAACAGCCAAGGCCGAACTGCCCGACCTGGTGCTGATGGACGTGGTGATGCCCAACCTCAATGGTTTCCAGGCCACCCGCACGCTCGCCCGCGACGAGGCGACCCGGCATATTCCGGTGATCCTGGTGACCACCAAGGACCAGGACACCGACCGCATGTGGGGCATGCGCCAGGGCGCCAAGGCCTACATCACCAAGCCGTTCTCGGAAGACGAACTGTCCGAGGTGCTGGAGCGCGTGTTCGCCGGCCAGGGCTGAGACGGCTTTTGTAGAGTCGAGCCATGCTCGACTGCTGTTGGTTGCGGCAGTCGAGCATGGCTCGACTCTACATGTCAAAACCGCCGGCCAGCGGCCGGCACTACCTTCAAATGGTTTCGCCAAAGGCCTTTGCCAGGTTCCGGTACGCCTTCTTCTGTGCCTCATCGGTCGCCGCCGGGGCCACGATCTCCAGCTCCACGATCTGGTCGCCATCCGGGTTGCCCGGCAGGCCGCGACCGCGCAGGCGCAGCTTGCGGCCGGCATCGGAATCGGCCGGGATCTTCAGTTCCACCGCACCGCCCAGGGTCGGCACGCTGATGCTGGTGCCCAGCGCGGCCTGCCACGGGGTCACCGGCAGCGTATAGAGGATGTTGCGGCCATCGACCTCGAACTGAGGGTGGGCGGCGTATTCCACTTCCAGCAGCAGGTTGCCGCCATGGGTGCCCTGCCCTGACAGGCGGATCACCTGGCCCGGGCGGATGCCCTTGGGCACGCGCACGTCCAGCTGCTTGCCGTTGACGGTGATGCGCAGGCTGTCGCCGCCGTAGGCCGCTTCCAGCGGCACCGACAGCTTGGCCCGGGTATCGCGGTTGGGCGCCTGGCCGTGGCTGCTGAAGCCCGGGCCGGGGCCGGCGCCCTGGCCGCCACGCTGACGCGCGAACAGGCTCTCGAAGAAATCGCTGAAGCCGCCGCCGGCACCGCCGCCGCCGAACACTTCCTCGAAATTGAAGCCACCGGCACCGCCGTAGTTCGGCGGCACGTTGAATTCCTCGCCCGGGCGGTAGCCCTGCGCGCGCAGCTGGTCATAGGCCGCGCGCTTTTCCGGATCGCGCAGCGCCTCGTAGGCTTCGTTGACCGCCTTGAACTTGTCCTCGGCGCCAGCCTCCTTGCTCACGTCCGGGTGGTACTTGCGCGCCAGCCGGCGGTAGGCGGTCTTGATCTCGGCCTCGCCCGCACTCGGTTCCACCCCCAGGGTGGCGTAGTAATCCTTGAATTCCATCCAGCTACCTCGATCTGCTTCGGCCGCGCCGGTGGCGCCGCCCCGGGTTCATTCTACGCGCCGGCATGCTACGCCGCTGCCCGTACGGCGCCGGTGACGCCGACTGATCCAGCGCAATGCGGCTGCCACCGCCCGGCCCCAGGATGGGGCGTGCACACCGGGTTTCCAATGTCTTGACGCCTCCGTCCCATCAGCCCCACTAGCCTGCCACCAGCAAGGAGTTCCCATGACGATCCATGTCGGCGACCGTATTCCGGAAGTAACCCTCAAGCGCATCCGCGAGGGCATCGAAACGCTGGACACCCATGCCCTGTTCGACGGGCGCAGGGTGGTCCTGTTCGCCGTGCCCGGCGCCTTCACTCCGACCTGCTCCGCCCGTCACCTGCCCGGCTTCGTGGAGAAGTTCGCGGCCTTCCGCCAGCGTGGCATCGACGTGTACTGCATGGCGGTCAACGATCCGTTCGTGATGAAAGCCTGGGCCGCCGACCAGCACGTGCCCGAAGGCCTGCTGATGCTGTCCGACGGCAATGCCGAACTGACCCGTGCACTGGGCCTGGAGCTGGATGCCAGCGCCTCGGGCATGGGCATCCGTTCGCGTCGCTTCGCCCTGTACGTCGACGACGGCGTGGTCCGCGCCGCCTGGATCGAGGCGCACGGCCAGTTCGAGGTGTCCTCGGCCGACTACGTGCTGGAGCACCTTCCCACCTGACACCCCACTGCAAGAGGAACCGGCCAGCCATGTCCAACAAGCCAGCCAAAGCCAGCAAGTCCGCCGCCAAGCCCGGCACCAAGCCCAGCCCCCAGGTGCCCGGCATCAGCGACCGCAAAACCCTGCGCGAGCGCGCGCGACGCAACATCGAGGACGGTGCGATCACCGACAGCTACAGCGCCGACCGCGAGGCGGTAATCAAGCTGCTCAACGATGCGCTGGCCACCGAGTATGTGTGCGTGCTGCGGTACTACCGCCATTACTTCATGGCCAAGGGCATGCTGGCCGACGCGGTCAAGGCTGAGTTCCTCGAACACGCGCAGCAGGAACAGGCGCACGCCGGCAAGCTGGCCGAGCGCATCGTGCAGCTGGGCGGCGAACCGGACTTCAATCCGGACACGCTGACCGCACGCTCGCATGCCGAGTACAAGGAAGGCAGCGACCTGCGCGACATGGTGCGCGAGAACCTGGTGGCCGAGCGCATCGCCATCGACAGCTACCGCGAGATGATCAACTTCATCGGCGACCGTGACACCACCACCAAGCGCATCCTGGAGCAGATCCTGGCGCAGGAGGAGGAGCATGCCGATGAGTTCGCCGACCTGCTGGATGGGTGGATCGGGAAATGATTCGGTAGATGCGGTCGCACGGGTAGCGCCGGGCCATGCCCGGCGTCAACGGATGACGGTGAATCGCACCTGCGTCCACGCGCCATCGGTGGCCAGTGCGGTCAACGTATGCGCGCCGGGATCGGCGAATTCGCGCTGCATCAGCTGCGCGCCCTGGGTGCGGGCGATCCAGCGACCATCCAGCAACCAGTCCACCGCCTGTTCGCTGCCCAGCGCGCGCAGCTGCAGGCGCACGCCGTGCTCGGCGTTGGGTGCCCGCGCCAACGCCGCGCCATCATTCAGACCATCCACGTGCAGGGCCACGCTCGCTTCGCGGCCATCGTCGCGGCAGTCCGCTGCCAGCGGCGGCAGCTGCGAGGCATCGCGCGTGGCCTTGGGCAGCCACGGTGACAGCAGCGCCGGCCAGCGCGCGATCTCGCGCTCGACTTCCGTGTGCGGCGCGCTGCAGTCGGCGGACAGCCGCTGGCCGGTACGCGCATCGGCCATGTAACGCTGGCGGCCCGGCTGCCAACGGCGGGCCTCGCGTTCGGGGAAGGTCGGCGGCACGCCACCGTCCAGCAACCAGGCCGGCATGCGCCGCTGGCACAACGCGGCCGGCAGCGATTCGGCCAGTCCGCCGGTGGGCCAGCACACGTCGGCGCGGCTGACGCTGGCCGGCATCGGCGCGGCCGCGGCATCGCCGGGCTGGCGCGGCAGGCTGTCGACCACCTCGAACATCAGCGGCAACGCGGTGACCGCACCGTACTGCCCCGGCAGCGGCGTGCCATCGGGCCGCCCCACCCACACGCCCACCGTGTAGTGGCGCGTGCTGCCGATCGCCCACGCGTCGCGGTAGCCATAGCTGGTGCCGGTCTTCCAGGCCACGCGGGGGCGGCCGCCGACATCGAAGGTGCCCACGCCATAGCCCGGGCGCGGATTGGATTCGAGCATCTCGCGCACGATCCAGCTGGCCCCGGGCGAGGCCAGGCGCCGCTCGATCATCGGCTCGTCGTCCGTGTAGCGCACGCGCCCGGCGATGCCGTTGCGGTTGAGCGCGGCGAAGGCGCCGACCAGGTCTTCCAGGCGCGCGCCGGTGCCGCCGAGGATCAGTGACAGGTTCGGCGAACTGCCCGGTGGGAAGCGAAGCTGGATGCCCGCGTGCGAGAGACGCGCGGCGAAACGCGCCGAGCCCACCCGCTGCAGCAGGTCCACCGCCGGCACGTTCAGCGACAGGCGCAGCGCGCTCGATGCACCGACCGGCCCATTGAAGGCCTCATCGAAGTTGCCCGGCCGATAGCTGCCGAAACTCTGCGGCGCATCCACCAGCAGGCTTTCCGAATGGATCAGGCCATCGTCCAGCGCCATCGCATACAGGAAGGGCTTGAGCGTGGAGCCGGGTGAGCGCCAGGCCTGCACCATGTCGACGTGGCCCAGGCGCTGGCGGTCACCGAAGGCCAGCGTGCCGACGTAGGCACGGGCCTGCAGGGTCTGGTTGTCGACCACCAGCAGGGCGGCCGAGGTGCGCTCGGGCAGCGTGGAGAAATAGCTGGCCACGCGCTCTTCCAGCGTGCGCTGCAGGTCCAGGTCGATGCTGCTCTGGATGCGCGCCTGGCCCGGATGCGCCGAATGCAGCCGCTGCGCCAGCAGCGCCGCATGCATCGGCGGGCGCAGCGAGCGTGCGACCACGTTCTCGATGCGCGCGTCCTCCACCTCTTCCTGCGTCCACACGCCGAGCTCGGCCATGCGCGCCAGCACCTTGTCGCGCGCCTTCTGCGCCGCTTCGGGATGGCGGTCCGGGCGCAGCCGGCTGGGTGCCTGCGGCAGCACGGCCAGCAGCGCGGCTTCGGCATGCGACAGCTGGTTGGCCGGCCTGCCCAGGTAGGCCCAGCTCGCCGCTTCCACGCCCTCGATCGTGCCGCCGTAGGGCGCGCGTTCCAGATACAGCGCCAGGATCTGCGCCTTCGACAGGTGCACTTCCAGCTGCACCGCGCGCAGCATCTGCTTGAGCTTGCCCCACGGCGTGCGCGAATGCGGATCGAGGATACGCGCGACCTGCATGGTCAGGGTCGAACCGCCCGACACGATGCGGCCGCCGCGCAGCAGCTGGCCGCTGGCACGCAGGATCGCCAGCGGGTTGATGCCGGGGTGTTGCCAGAACCAGCGGTCTTCGTAGGTCAGCAGCGCCTGCAGGTACAGCGGCGAGACGCTGTCGGCCGAGGCCGGGTAGCGCCACACGCCTTCGGAATCGGCGAAGGCGCGCAGCGGGCTGCCATCAGCGGCCACCACCAGGGTGCTGGTATCGCGCTGCTTCGGCAGCGGCGGCGGGAACGCGAAATCCAGGACCAGCAGCAGGACCAGCAGCGCCGCCGTGCCCCAGCGCAGCCAGGGCCACAGCGGCTGCAGCCGGCGGCGCAGGGCCGCCCGCCGGGTCGTCCCGTCGTTCTTCATTGCAGCGTGCCGGATTGCAGGTTACCGCGGGGGGCGGGGCGCGCGGGGCGGGGGCCGGGGGGGGGGGCGGGGGGGGGCCGCCGGGGGGGGGGGGGCCGGGGGGGGGGGCCCGCGGCCCGCGGGGGGGCGGGGGGGGGGGGGGGGGGGGGGGGGGGGGGGGCGGCCCCCGCGGGGGGGGGGGGTGGGG
>NZ_JBRRCR010000045.1:0-31528 GCF_056759115.1 Stenotrophomonas sp. STEN087
CCCGCCCGCGGAAGCCCGCGGGCCCTGGCCGCCTACGGGCCGCCCGGCCCATGCCCTCCGCCTCTGGACACGTTCCTGCGAGTGCGGTGCGTTTGACTGCCGATCATCCGTTCCTGGTAGCTGCCAACCTTGGTTGGCACAGCTTTTGATTCTGCTTTTCGCTTTTTTCTTTTGAATTTCCGCTCTCGTTCCGCGCGCGCAGGAAACTGTCCGGAGGCGGAGGGCTATCGCAGGCAGGACCGTAGGCGCCAAGGATGGCGCCTACGAGCTACATGGACGTATTTACGGCGTGTCCTGCCTGCGATAGCCCTCCGCCTCACTCCATGAACCGGAAGGCGCCGCCGAACAACCGCTTTTACTTCGCGTACTGCCCACCGCAGTTGGCATCCTTGCCCGGCCCCAGTTCAATCGTCGCCAGCAGCGCTGCCGGCGGGGCGATGCTCCCCAGTGCCAGGGCCACCGCGCCGCGCAGGCCGAGCGCCTTGAAGTCCGGTCGGAACGACGGATCCTTGAATGTGCCGCCGATGCGCAGTGGCGAGCGCAGCACCAGGATGCTCTTGTCCTTCGGACGCGGCTTCAGCAGCAGGTCCATCCGTTCATCGCGCAGGCTCACCGTACCTTCGCCGATGATGATGGTGTCGGTGGTGTCCACCGCCAACGCACGGCTGGTCATCAGGCCATCGCGCACGCCGAAATCGGCGAAGGCGCAGCGCAGCGGAATCTGCCGGTCACCGGTGAACAGGAATTTCAGCGACTCGGTGATGTCCAGACCGGCCAGCTCCATCACCAGGTTGCCGACATGGCCACGGCCCATCGCCACGCCGACATCGCCGCTGCTGCCGCCGAGCATGGCGGCAATGGAATTGCCGCGGCCGGTCAGGTCGATCTGGCCGCTGATGCCACCCTTGGCCTGCTCGGCCAGCTTCGCATCCGGGAACAGCTGGCCCAGCTGCACGCCGCGCACGCTGGCTTTCAGTGCGGTGGAAATCTGCGGCTGGCGGGCATCCATGCGGACGGTGCTGCGGATGTCACCGCCGGCCACGCCGAAGTTCAGCGGATCCAGCCGCAGCACGCCGTCATCCAGCAACAGGTGCGCGTCCATGTCGTCCAGCGGCAGCGAGGGCGCGTTGATGCGGAGGGCCTTCCAGCGGACGTCGGCATCCATCGCCCGCAGCTTGCCCAGGTTGTACGGGGTGTCGGGCAGCACGCGCGGGCTGGCGGCGACCTGTGCGGCCTGCGCCTTCTGCTCGGCATTGGCGGTCTCGCCGCCGCCGGTCTTCGGCGGGGCACCGACGAAGCCGGCGAGGTCGTCGAAATCGAGCCGGCGCGATTCCAGCGTGGCGGTCAGGCGCGGGCGGTCGCGGCCCACTTCGAACTGCAGGTTGCCGCCCAGGTCGCTGTCGCCGACCTTGCCGGTGAACCCTTCGTAGCGCCACACGTTGTGGTCGCGCTTGAGCCGGCCATCGAGCGCATAGGGCGGCGAGGGCGGGATGGCGATGCCCAGCAGCGGGTAGAGGTCGGCCAGGTCCTGTCCACTGAGTGCGAACTGCAGGTCGAACACCTGCAGCGCGAACGGGTTGGTCAGCGTGCCGGTGGCCACTGCGTGGGTGCCGCCGGCACGCCCATCGAGGTGGATGCGGAACGGGTGCTCGCTGTCGGTCAGTTGCAGCGGCGATTCGGTGCCGCCACTGAGGGTGAACGGATTGCCCTGCCAACGGCCCTGGCCTTTCACAAGCAGGGGCGGAGCGGCGTCGGCCTGTTTCGCTTCGCCACTGCGCACGCCGACGCGGATGTCGGTGCGGCCCAAGGCGTCCAGGTACTGCAGGCGCCCGTCATCGATGCGCAGGCCCTTCAGCTGCAGCGAGCTTTTGCCATCGCTGGCCGGCAGGAAATCCCAGTTGCCGGCCTCGCCCTTGCGCGGGGCGGCTTCCAGCAGCACGTCGGGGCGGGTCAGGCGTACTTCCGGCAACTGGATGCTGCCACGGAGCAGGGGCCAGACGCGGACGTCGATCTCCACGCGGTCGGCATTGGCCATGGTGGCCTGCTTCGACCACGAGGCATTGGCGAAGGTGATCGCATCGGCGCGGATGGTGCTGGTGCGGCCGAGGTCGACATCCAGGTGGCCGATGTACAGGGCGCGGCCGGTGCGGGCCTTTACCGCGCGTTCCACCGGCCCCTTGAACCAGTTCCAGTCCCACAGCGCGATGAGGATGAGCAGTGCGGCCAGCAGGAACACCAGCACGGCCAGCCAGCGCTGGCCACGTGGGCCGGGGCGGCGGAGGCGCCAGCGCGAGGCGCGCGGTGCAGCAGGGACAGGGGCAGGGGCAGCATTCACGCTGCCATGGTTGCCCCATCCGGGTGGACGGGGCGCGAAGCGCTCATGTGCATGGTGTGCACATGGGCGCCCGCCGGCAGGGTTACAGGACCTGCATGGTCACCGCGACGAAGTGGCAGACGCTGCCGCCGATCACGAACAGATGCCAGATTGCGTGCGAATAGGGGATCGATTCGCGATGGTAGAAGTAGGTGCCCAGCGTGTAGGACAGGCCGCCGGCGAACAGCCAGGCCAGGGTCCCGCCGTCGATGGAGGCCCACATGGGCTTGATCGCCACGATCACCAACCAGCCCATCGCGATGTAGATGCCGGTGGAAAGCGCCTTGAAGCGGCCGGTATAGAACAGCTTGAACACCACGCCGCCCAAGGCCAGCGCCCAGATGGCGGTAAACAGGCCCCAGCCCCAGGGGCCGCGCAGGCCGATCAGGGTGAACGGGGTGTAGGTGCCGGCAATCAGCACGTAGATGGCGCAGTGGTCGAAGACCTTCAGCCGGCCTTTGGCCGTGGGGTGCTGGATGGCGTGGTACAGGGTGGAGGCGGTGTACAGCAGCAGCAGGGCGATACCGAACACGATGGCGCTGGCAAGCTGCCAGCCGTCGCCGTAGATGGCGGCCAGGGTGATCAGGACGGCGCTGGCGGCCAGCGCGAACACGGCGCCGAGCCCGTGGGTCAGGGCGCTGGCGATTTCTTCACGGATGGAAGCAACAGTCGTGGAGGACATGGCAATGACGTGGTTCGCGGGGAGGGGGACCCGCAGCCCCCCTATCATCGCCGCGATGGCGGGCGCTTGCACCCCCGCCACCGTATGGGGGATGAATCCGCCCCCTCCGCGCAACGGGGTCAGAGCCCTTTCCTGCGGAAAGGGATCCGACCCCTGGCTTTCACGTGTACGGGGTCAGACCCCTTTCCGCCAGGAAAGGGCTCTGACCCCGCAGTTTCAGCCCGCCGGGACGGTGTGCGCCGCTTCGCGGGTGGCCGAGAAACGCACGTCCGGCGAGCGTTCCTGGGCCAGCTGGAGGTTCACCCGGGTCGGGGCCAGGTAGACCAGGTGGCCGGCGGCATCCAGGGCCAGGTTCAGTGCGTTCTTCTCGCGGAACTCTTCCAGCTTCTTCTCGTTGCTGCAGTGGACCCAGCGTGCGGTGGAGACGCTGACCTGCTCGAAGGTCGCTTCCACGCCGTATTCGTCCTTCAGGCGGTAGGCGGCCACGTCGAACTGCAGCACACCCACCGCACCCAGGATCAGGTCGTTGCTGGTGAGCGGGCGGAAGAACTGGGTCGCACCTTCCTCGGACAGCTGGGCCAGGCCCTTCTGCAGCTGCTTGAGCTTGAGCGGATCGCGCAGGCGCGCGCGGCGGAACAGTTCCGGGGCGAAGTTGGGGATGCCGGTGAAGGTGACCGCTTCGCCTTCGGTGAAGGTATCGCCGATGGAGATGGTGCCGTGGTTGTGGATGCCGATGACATCGCCCGGCCACGCTTCGGCGGCGATCTCGCGGTCGCTGGCCATGAAGGTCAGCGCGTTGGCCAGTTTCATGTCCTTGCCGGTGCGCACGTGGAAGGTCTTCATGCCGGCGCTGAAGCGGCCCGAGCAGATGCGCATGAACGCCACGCGGTCACGGTGCTGCGGATCCATGTTGGCCTGGATCTTGAACACGAAGCCGCTGAGCTTGTTCTCTTCCGGCGCGATGATCCGGCCGGTGGTGGTGCGCGCCTGCGGCGGCGGGGCGTGCTCGACGAAGAAGTCCAGCAGCGGCTGCACGCCGAAGTTGTTCACGCCCGAGCCGAAGAACACCGGGGTCTGCTTGCCGGCGCGGTAGGCCTCCAGGTCGAACGGATGGCTGGCGCCCTGCACCAGTTCCAGTTCGTCGCGCAGTTCGGCCAGCATCTGTGCACCGATCTTCTCGGCCAGGCCGGGCGCATCGATGGACGGGAAGATGGTCGAATCCTGGCGGGTGAAGTTGCGGCCCGGTTCGTACAGGTGCACTTCGCCGGTGAGCAGGTGGACCACGCCCTTCAGGCGCTGGCCCATGCCGATCGGCCAGGTGACCGGGGCGCACTGGATGCCCAGCACGGTTTCCACTTCATCCAGCAGCTCGATCGGGTCCTTGCCCTCGCGGTCGAGCTTGTTGATGAAGGTCATGATCGGGGTGTCGCGCAGGCGGCAGACTTCCATCAGCTTGATGGTGCGCTCTTCCACGCCCTTGGCCACGTCGATCACCATCAGCGCCGAGTCCACCGCGGTCAGCACGCGGTAGGTGTCCTCGCCGAAATCGGCGTGGCCGGGGGTGTCGAGCAGGTTGACGATCTTGCCTTCGTACGGGAACTGCATCACCGAGGAGGTGACGGAGATGCCGCGCTCCTTTTCCAGCGCCATCCAGTCGGACGTCGCGTGGCGGGCGGCCTTGCGGCCCTTCACCGAACCGGCCATCTGGATCGCACCGCCGAACAGCAGCAGCTTTTCGGTCAGCGTGGTCTTGCCGGCGTCAGGGTGGGAAATGATGGCGAAGGTGCGGCGACGCGACGCTTCGTTGGCGACTTCGGACATGGCAGTGGCGCCCGCCCGGGGCGCTTTTCAAAGAGATAAGCGCCCGATTATACCGGCCGGGGCCGGTCAGCGCCCGGTGCCACCGTCGGCGTCGCCCTGGCGGGCGAACTGCAGCTGGCCCTGCGCGGTGAAAATGCGCACCGGCACCGAGCGCAGGCCCATGCCACGGTTGACCTGGACCACGAAGTGCAGGTGCGGGGCGGTGCTGTAGCCGCTGTTGCCGGACAGGCCGATCGGCTGCCCGGCCTGCACCGCCTGGCCGGGGCGTACACGCATGCCGCCGGCCTGCAGGTGGCCGTACAGCGCCATGCTGCCGTCGCTGTGCAGGATGCGGATGAAATTGGCGCGGCCGGCATCGCGTTCGCGGTCCTGGCCATTGGCCTTGAAGCCATCCTGCACCTGCATCACCGTGCCCTCGCGCGCGGCCATCACCAGGGTGGCCTCGGGCAGGGCGAAATCCACCGCGTCGCGGTTCTCTTCGTCCTGGTGGCTGAAGCGGCCGTTCGGGGCCTGGTCCACGCGCAGCTGCGGTGCTTCGAACGGCAGCCGGTAGGCCACGTCCTCCGCCTGCGCGGCAGGATTGCCCGGCACCGACTGCAGGCGCACGTCCAGGCTGCGTCCTTCGGCGGGGGCGGGCAGGTGGCCGATCACCAGGCTGCCACCTCCCTGCACCAGTGAGCGCACCGGCAGGCCCTTGATGGCGCCACCGGGCGCCGGCCGCAGTTCGATCTGCACCGGGCCGGCCAAGGGATTGTCGATGCGTGCCTGCCATTGCCCGCCCATCGCCTGCAGGCGCAGCTGGGTGGTCGGCGCGGCCTGCGGGGCGACGTCGCCGGCCGCAGCGGTGCCGGGCTTCGGTACCAGTCCCCAGCCCTGGCGCCAGTCGCTGGCGTGGACGGTTGCGCTGGCCAGCAGGGGCAGCAGCAGGCAGGACAGGGGCAGGCGGGGCATCGACGGATCCAGCGGAAAGGGCGCTGGGGACTGTAGCGGATCCTGAACACGGGGACCGGGCGCAGTTCCCGGAATGGCGGTTCATTTATTCCATCGCTTTATCCGTATGAAGGGATTGACAGTGACGGAAAGGGCTGGCATCGTGGCTCCACCATCGAGACCGGCAGAGGGACAGGCCCTTTGAAGCCGGGGCAGCCCGCAGACGCGAAAGCGTCCGCGTAGGTGCCAAATCCTGCGGGGACCGTGGCGTCCACCGAAAGATGGTTCGAACCATGCACCGCACGTGCATCTCGAACGCGAGCCCCGCGAAGGCTCGATGGCCGATTCCCCACACGGATCCCGCCATGAGCTTCGCCCCCAGCACCGCCGCCCGTCCCGAATCCTTTGTCCCCGTCAGCGTGCCGGTCGATGACCGCGTGCATGCCGAGCGCGGCGAGTTCGCCGCCGTGCTGTCGATGCGCCACGCCGGGGCCAGCCCGGTGCGCCTGCGCTACGAGTGGGTGGGGCCGGCCAACGCGCCGGTGGTGGTGCTGGCCGGTGGCATCTCCGCCCATCGCCACGTCGCCTCCAATGCACAGTTCAGCGAGAAAGGCTGGGCCGAGGGCCTGGTCGGCAGCGGCCGCGCGCTGGATCCGCAGCAGCTGCGCGTGCTGGCCTTCGATTTCATCGGTGCCGATGGCGCGCTGGACGTGCCGATCGATACCGCCGACCAGGCCGATGCGCTGGCGCTGCTGCTGGACCATCTCGGCATCCGCGTGCTGAAGGCCTTCGTCGGCTATTCCTATGGCGCGCTGGTCGGCCAGCAGTTCGCGATCCGCCACCGCAGCCGCGTGCGCCAGCTGGTGCTGGCCAGCGGCGCGCACCGCCCACACCCGTATGCCGCCGCCTGGCGCGCGCTGCAGCGCCGTGCCGTTGCGCTGGGCCAGCTGCAGTGCGGCGAAGACCACGGCCTGGCCCTGGCCCGGCAGTTCGCCATGCTCAGCTACCGCACCCCGGAAGAATTCGGCGAGCGTTTCGACGCGGCGCCGGAAGTGGTCAACGGCCGCGTGCGCGTGGCCGCCGAAGACTACCTCGATGCCGCCGGTGCGCAGTACGTGGCGCGTACGCCGCTGACCGCCTACCTGCGGCTGTCCGAATCGATCGACCTGCACCGCGTGGACCCCGCCGCCATCCTGCCGCCCACCGTGGTGGTGGCCGTGGAAGGTGACCGCCTGGTGCCGCTGGCCGACCTGGTCGGCCTGGTCGAAGGGCTGGGCCCGCGCGGCAGCCTGCGCGTGCTGCGCTCGCCCTACGGCCACGACGCCTTCCTCAAAGAAACCGATCGCATCGACGCGATCCTCGCTACCGCCTTCCGCACTTCTGGAGAGTCCGCATGAGCCTCTACGCCAACGAGCCGTCCTGTAGCCGCACCACTGCCGCTGTCCGCGCCGGCATCGACCGCGACACCGCCCACGGTGCGGTCACCCCGCCGATCGTGCTGTCGTCCAATTTCAGCTTCGATGGCTTCGGCAACAAGCGGCAGTACGACTACACGCGCAGCGGCAACCCGACCCGCGACCTGCTGGGCGAAGCACTGGCCGAACTGGAAGGCGGCGCTGGCGGCGTCATCACCGCCACCGGCATGGGCGCGATCAACCTGGTGCTGAACGCACTGCTGGAGCCGGGCGATACCCTGGTGGTGCCGCACGATGCGTACGGTGGCAGCTGGCGCCTGTTCAATGCACTGGCCAGGAAGGGCCACTTCACCCTGGTCACCGCCGACCTCACCGACCCGCGTGCGCTGGCCCAGGCGCTGGCCAGCCAGCCGAAGCTGGTGCTGGTGGAAACGCCGTCCAACCCGCTGCTGCGCATCACCGACCTGCGCTTCGTCATCGATGCCGCGCACAAGGCCGGTGCGCGGGTGGTGGTGGACAACACCTTCCTGTCGCCGGCCCTGCAGCAGCCGCTGTCGTTCGGTGCCGACGTGGTGCTGCATTCGACCACCAAGTACATCAACGGCCACAGTGACGTGGTCGGCGGCGCAGTGATCGCGCGCGACCCGGCGGTGCACGAGCAGCTGGTGTGGTGGGGCAACGCGCTGGGCCTGACTGGTTCGCCGTTCGATGCCTTCCTGACCCTGCGCGGCCTGCGCACCCTGGATGCACGCCTGCGCGCGCACCAGGAGAACACTGCCTCGATCGTGGCCCTGCTGGATGCGCATCCGGCCGTGGCACGCGTCTATTACCCCGGCCTGGCCGACCATCCCGGCCACGCCATCGCCGCGCGCCAGCAGAGCGGCTTCGGCGCCATGCTGTCCTTCGAACTGGCGGCCTGCGAAGGTGAGGATCCGCATGCGGCGGTGCGCGCCTTCGTCGATGGCCTGCGCTACTTCACCCTGGCCGAATCGCTGGGCGGCGTCGAAAGCCTGGTCGCGCACCCGGCCACCATGACCCATGCGGCGATGACCGCCGAAGCACGTGCTGCCGCTGGCATCAGCGAAGGCCTGCTGCGCCTGTCGGTGGGCATCGAAGCCGAGCGTGACCTGCTGGCCGACCTCGACGCCGCGCTGCAGCGCGCCGAAGCGGTGATCGGCGCTGGCGTGCGCCGCAAACAGGTGGTGGATGCATGAGCGCGCTGGCTGCTGACATTCCCGCGCTGGGCGGTGGCCGCCTGGCCCTGCTCGGCACCGGCACGGTGGGCACGGCCTTCGTGCAGCGCTACCAGGCGCTGCAGGCGCGCGGGCTGGACCTGCCCAGCGTGCAGTGGCTGGCCAATTCGCGCACGGCGCTGGCCATCGACCGCGATCTGGCGCTGCCGCTGGAACTGGCCCGACGCGCGCCGCGTGACGGGCAGAGCTCGCCACCGTGGGCCAGCACCGAAGGGCTGGAACGCGGCGACGTGGTGGTCGATGCCACCGCCAGCGAGGACGTGGCCGCACGCCACGTGCAGTGGCTGGCCCGCGGCGTGCACGTGGTGACGGCCAACAAGCTGGGCCGCGGTGCGCAGCTGGCGCGCGCGCAGGCCATTGCCGAAAGCTGCGCCGACAGCGGTGCGCGCTACGGTGACAGCGCCACCGTGGGGGCCGGCCTGCCGCTGCTGAGCAGCCTGCGCGCGCTGGTGGCCGGCGGCGACCACATCCATGCGATCGAAGGCGTGCTGTCCGGATCGCTGGCCTGGCTGTTCCATCGCTATGACGGCCGTTCACCGTTTTCGCTGGCGGTGCGCGAAGCGCTGGACGCCGGCTATACCGAGCCCGATCCGCGCGTGGACCTGTCCGGCGAGGACGTACGGCGCAAGCTGCTGATCCTGGCCCGCAGCAGCGGGCTGGCGCTGGATGCGGCGCAGGTGCAGGTGGAGTCGCTGGTGCCGGCGGCGCTGGCAGACGTGCCGCTGGCTGAGGCATTGGCCGCGCTGGAACAACTGGACGCGCCGCTGCAGGCGCGCTGGCAGCAGGCGCACGCGCAGGGCCGCGTGCTGCGCTTCGTCGGCCGTGTCGATGCCGGTGGGGCACAGGTGGGACTGCGTGAGCTGCCCGCCGATCATCCGCTGGCACAGGGGGCGGGCACCGACAACCGCGTGGCCATCCACAGCGATCGCTACCGCCAGCAGCCGCTGCTGATCCAGGGCCCGGGCGCCGGGGCGGAAGTCACGGCCGCGGCGCTGCTGGATGACGTGTTGCGGATTGCGGGCTGACGGCCTGCCGCTGCGCTCGCCGGGCATGGCCCGGCGCTACCGCCCATGTCCGCCGGACCGTGCCCGGCGGATCATGCCCTGCAGGGCCGGATCTCAACGCGTCTTCAATACCTTCAACAACGCTGCGTTGAACTGCTTCGGGTCCTGCACCTGCGGCGAGTGCCCGAGTTCGGCGAACTCGACCAGGGTTGCGCCGGGAATCGCCTCCGCGGCCGCCTTGCCCAGCGCAGGGTAATTGCCCAGCGTGGCCTTCAGTTCCGGTGAGGCGCGGTCGCGGCCGATCGCGGTGCGGTCCTTCTGGCCGATGAACAATGCAGTCGGTACCTGCAGGTGTTTCAGTTCGTAGACCACCGGCTGGTTGAACACCATGTCCGAGGTCAGCGCCTGGCTCCAGGCCACTGCCTGCTTGCCGGCGCCTTCATACATGCCCGACTGCATGCGTGCCCAGTGCTCGTAAGCGGGCTTCCACTGGCCGTCGTAGTACACATCCAGCTGGTAGCGGCGGATGCTGTCATAGCGGGTCTTCAGTTCGCCGGCATACCACTCGTCGACGCTGCGCCACGGCACGCCCAGCGCCTTCCAGTCTTCCAGGCCGATTGGATTGACCAGCGACAGGCTGCGCAGATCCTGCGGGTACATCAGCGCGTAGCGGATGGCGAGCATGCCGCCCATCGAATGGCCGACCAGGTGCACCGGCTGGTCGCCGAGCTGCAGCTGCTGCAGCAGTGCGTGGGTGTTGGCGGCCAGCTGGCCGAACGAATACTGGTAGCGCTCGGGCTTGCTGGCCTTGCAGAAGCCCACCTGGTCCGGTGCGATCACCCGGTAACCGGCGGCCACCAGCGGTGCGATGGTCTGCTGCCAGGTGGCCGCGCAGAAATTCTTGCCGTGCAGCAGCACGACCACGCCGATCGCCTTCTTCTTCGGCGTGACGTCCAGGTAGGTCATTTCCAGCGGCTGGCCCTGCGACTGCAGGGCGAAGGTCTTCACCGGATAGCCGTAATCAAAGCCTTCCAGGCGCGGGCCGTAGGTCGGTGGCGGCGCGGCCAGGGCGGACAACGGCAGGCAGGCAAGCAGGGCGGCGGCGATCACGCGCATGGGAGAGTCCGGGGCAGGGGAGCCCCGAGCCTAACCGGAACACGATGACGGTGTCGTTCCGCCAGGTAGAGTCGACCGCTGGTCGACTGCCCTTGAACAACGCGCGGACCGCCCGCGCTGCGCGCGATAGTCGCCCCGCGGTCGCCTCTACCAACGGGTCGACCGCGCCGAAGCCCTCAGCACTCGATGACGTTCACCGCCAGGCCGCCACGGCTGGTTTCCTTGTACTTGTCCTGCATGTCGCGGCCGGTATCGCGCATGGTCTTGATGACCTTGTCCAGCGAGACCTTGTGCTTGCCGTCGCCACGCATGGCCATGCGCGAGGCGTTGATCGCCTTCACCGCACCCATCGCGTTGCGCTCGATGCACGGAATCTGCACCAGCCCGCCGATCGGGTCGCAGGTCAGGCCGAGGTTGTGTTCCATGCCGATTTCCGCGGCGTTCTCGATCTGGCTGGGGTTGCCGCCCAGCGCTGCCACCAGGCCACCGGCAGCCATCGAGCAGGCCACGCCCACTTCGCCCTGGCAGCCGACTTCGGCGCCGGAGATCGAGGCGTTTTCCTTGTACAGGATGCCGATCGCCGCCGAGGTCAGCAGGAAGTCAAACACGCGCTGCTCGTTCGCGCCCGGGCAGAAGCGGTCGAAGTAATGCAGCACCGCCGGCAGCACGCCGGCCGCACCGTTGGTCGGCGCGGTGACCACGCGGCCACCCGCAGCGTTCTCTTCGTTCACCGCCAGTGCGTACAGGTTGACCCAGTCCAGCGTGGTCAGCGGGTCGCGCATCGCGGCTTCCGGCTTGGAGGACAGCTCGCGGTACAGCGCCGGTGCGCGGCGGCCGACCTTCAGGCCGCCCGGCAGCACGCCTTCCTCGCGGATGCCACGCGCCACGCACGACTGCATCGCGCTCCAGATCTCGCGCAGCTGGGCACGGATCTCGTCCTCGCTGCGCCAGCACTTCTCGTTCTCGAACATCAGCTGGGCGATGCTCAGGCCGCTGCGCGCGGTCTGCGCCAGCAGCTCGTCGCCGCTCTTGAACGGGTAGGGCAGCGGGGTCTCATCGGGCACGATGCGGTCATCGGCTGCGTCGTCCTGGTTGACCACGAAGCCGCCGCCCACCGAGTAGTAATCGCGGGTGGCGATCACTTCGTCCTCGGCGTTGTAGGCGGTGAAGCGCATGCCATTGGTGTGGTACGGCAGCTTCTGGCGCTTGTTCATGCCGAGGTCGCGCTTCTCGTCGAAGGCGATCTCGTGCTGGCCCATCAGCTGGATGCGCTTGCTGCTGCGGATGCGCTCCAGGGTGGCCGGGATGATGTCCGGGTCGATCAGGTTCGGGCGCTGGCCTTCCAGGCCGAGCAGGATCGCCTTGTCGGTACCGTGGCCGCGGCCGGTCAGCGCCAGCGAACCGTAGACGTCGGCGCGGATGCGCGCCACTTCGTGCAACCGGCCCGGGTCGAGCAGCCAGCGGTGGATGAAGCGCTCGGCGGCCTTCATCGGCCCGACGGTGTGCGAGGAACTCGGACCAATGCCGATCTTGAAAACGTCGAACGTGCTGACAGCCATGGTTGCCGTACTGCGGGTACCGGAAGAGACCGCTATTCTAGCGGTTCATTGCCGCAAGCCATGGCTGCGGCGCAGCATTTCCAGCAAGGGGCCCGAACCGGTGTTGACCCTGTTCCAGCGTGACGACTGCCACCTGTGCGACATGGCCCTGGCCGAGCTGGCCAAGGCGCGGGCGCCGGAGTTCGATTCGGTGTTCCTGGACGACCAGCCCGGGCTGGAAGCGCGCTATGGCGCGCGGGTGCCGGTGCTGCGTGACGAGGCCGATGGCCGCGAGCTGGACTGGCCGTTCGATGCGGCCGGTGTGCGGGCCTGGCTGGCTGCGGGGTGAATCCGCCGGGCATGGCCCGGCGCTACCCTGCATCAACCTTCCAAGGTAGCGCCGGGCCATGCCCGGCGGCAGACCCGTCTTATTTCGCGTCGAACTTCACGATCGTGCTGATCGAGGTCTCGTCCGGGATGGTCTTGGTGTCGGCCCAGTCGCCGCCGCCCACGCCGAAGTCCAGGCGCTTGACCGTGGCCTTGCCGGTCAGCACCGGCTGCGTGCCCGGCTTCCAAGTGAAGGTGAGGGTGACCGGCTTGCTGACGCCGCGCAGTTCCAGCGTGCCGTCGGCGGCGTACTGGTCGTTGCCCACGGCGCGGAAGCCCTTGGCGGTGTAGTGCGCGGTGGCGAACTTGCCGACGTTGAAGAAGTCCGCGCCCTGCAGGGTCGAGTCACGGTCGCTGTTGCCGCTCTTGGCGCCGGCCAGCGGAATCACCACGTCCAGCGAACCGGCGGCCGGGTTGGCCGGGTCGAAGCTGAGCTTGGTGGCAAAGCCCGGGAAGCTGCCGGTGAACACTTCGCCGTCGTACTTGGTGGCGAACACCAGGATCGAGCCGGCGCCGGGGGCCTGCGCGTAATCGGCGGCCAGCACCGGGGCGGTGGCCAGCATGCCGGCCAGGGCGGCGGCCACGGCGGCCGGGGTGGTCAGTTTCAGGGTCATCGGTCAGTCCTTCTGGGGGGAGGCGAGCCAGCCGCGCGGCAACATCCGCGAGAGGGTGGCATCACGCTGGAACAGGTGGTGGTAGAAGGCGGCGCCGGCATGGGCCAGCACCACCGCGATCAACAGCCAGAAACCGTATTCGTGGATGGCATGGGACACCGCGACGGTCTGCGGGTCGGGGCCGCCCAGCTTGGGCACATCGACCAGGCCGAACCAGCGGAACGGACGCAGGCCGCTGGCCGAGTCGTACAGCCAGCCGGACAGCGGGATGGCGAACATCAGTACGTAGAGCAGCACGTGGGTGGCGCTGGCGATGCGTTCCTGCCAGCTGGGCACGCCCGGCACCGGCTTCGGCGCGCCGTCATACAGGCGCCAGCCGAGGCGGAACAGCACCAGCGCCAGCACGGTGATGCCGATCGACTTGTGTGCGGTGTAGACCCAGAAGTATTTCGGGGTCTTCGGCAGTTCACCCATGGTCAGGCCGACGATGCCCAGGGCAAGGATGAGCAGGGCGATCAACCAGTGCAGGGTCTGGCTGACGCTGCCCCAGGCGGCGGGAGTGTTCTTGGCGGTCATCGGGAATCCTTGGGGGCCGTCGTGCTGTCGGAGTGGGAACCAGGGGCGGGAGTTCCCGGGGCATCGCTGCGGTCGAACGCCGCTTCGGCCTCGATCCTCACCTGTACGGCATCACCGATCACGCCCGGCCAGGCCGTGATGCCGAAGGCACGGCGGCTGAGCGTGGTGGTGGCGGAGAAGCCGACGGTGCGGCGGAACGGCGGCAGCGGATAGCGCTTGACCGCGTTGAGGGTGACATCGAGCACCACCGGCTGGCTGACCCCGCGCAGGGTCAGGGTACCGGCGACCTGCGCATGCTTCTCATCGACCGGCTCCACGTGGGTGGAGACGAAGCGTGCACTGGGGAAGCGTTCGCCATCGAGCAGGCTGCGGGCGAGGGTGGCCTGGTTCCATTTGTCATCGCCCAGGTCCAATCGCGACACGGGAATCTCGACGTCCAGGGTCGCTTCCCGCCAGTTGTCGGGATCGAACCGCAGCTGTCCCGCACTGCCGGAAATCGTGCCCATCGCCTGCGAGTAACCGGCGTGGTCGATCGAGAACAGCACGCGGGTATGCACCGGATCGATGCGCCATGCATCGTTGCCGGCCCAGGCCGGGGCGGCGGCGAGCAGCAGGGGCAGCAGGGCCAGGCAGGAACGCATCGGCAGGGCTCGGCGGAAAGGTGCCTCGATCATACGCACAGGCCCTGTGCTGCGCTGTGTGCACGGCTGCAACAGTTCGTGGTGGCAATGTGGCTGGAAACAGCCTGTTGCAGCGATGACCCCGGCCCTGTGTGACAATCGGCGCAGGACAGGGGGTTCAGGATGAAGAGCGGCTGGCGCCGGTACTGGCGGTGCATCGCAGGGGCAGGTCTGTTGCTGGTGGCGTTGGCCACCTCCGCGGCGACCTTGGACATGGCAGGTGAAACACCGCGCCTGCGCCGTTTCGGTGCGGCCGAAGGCTTGCCCTCGCGCATGGTGCTGGCCCTGGCCGAAGACCGCACCGGGCACATCTGGGCGGCCACCGATGGCGGCCTGGCGCGCTATGACGGCGGCACCCTGCGGGTCTGGCAGCACGATCCGGAACAGCCCGGCTCGCTGCCCGGCAACGAGATCGAAACGCTGATGGTCGATCCGCTCGACCGCGTCTGGGTCGGCATCAACGGCAAGGGCGTGGCCCGGCTGGATGCCGACCGTGAGCGCTTCAAATCCTTCGACGCACTCAACAACGAATGCCAGGGCCAGGCCTGGACCCTGGCCTACGCCCGGGATGCGCTGTGGGTCGGCAGCAGCACCCATGGCGTCTGCCGCATGGGCGAGGACGGCAGCCTGCGTTTCTTCCGGCAATCGGCGGACGGGCTGCCCAGCGACACCATCTACAGCAGCCTGGTCGACGCGCAGGGCCGCCTGTGGCTGGGCACCGAGGCGGGCCTGGCACGCTGGAACGGCACCGCCTTCGAAGCGGTGGCCGCGCGCGAGCTGGGCGCGGTGAGCGTGCTGCGGCTGAGCCGTGACGCCGAGGGCGCGATCTGGATCGGTACCCAGAACGATGGCCTGTACCGGATCGATGCGCAGGACCGGGTCAGCCGGCCGCGCTGGGCCGACAGTGCCCAGCTGCGTTCGGCCATCGTGCTGGCCGACCGCCAGGGCGGTTACTGGGCCGGCACCTCCGATGGCCTGCTGCGCGGTGATGCGGCCCAGCTGCGGCGCCTGGAAGGCGACCGCGGCAGCGGTTTCCTGACCAGCCACAGCGGCGTGCTGGATCTGCTGCAGGACCACGAAGGTGGCATGTGGGTGGCACTGCTGACCCAGGGCCTGGCCTACCTGCCGCCGGACTGGCGGCGCTTTTCCACCTGGTACCAGCTGGATGGTCGTCCGCTGGACAGCCAGTACCTGCTGAGCGCGGCCAGCGACGGCCGCAACTACTTCGTCGGCTCGGCCCACGGCGTCTACCAGGTCAATGCGCAGGGCACGCTGAGCCTGCTGGCCAGCGATCGCGAACTGGGCAGCGGTGCGGTGTGGTCGGTGCTGCCGCGCCCGGATGGCAGCTTGTGGTTGGGCCGCGCGGGGCGCCTGAGCGTCTACGACCCGGCGCGGCGCACGCTGCGCGACTGGCCCATTGCCGGTGGTGCCGACCTGCGCCAGCGCATCGACCTGATGCGCGAGGCGCCGGATGGCACGGTCTGGATCTCGGTGATGAACCTCGGCCTGCAGCATCGCGCCAGTGATGGCCGGGTGCTGCGTACCTTCGAGCTGGCCGCGCTGGGCGGCGAAGGCGATGTGCCGGTGGAGCAGATACGCTTCGATGCGCGCGGCCAGACCTGGCTGGTCGGTGCGATGGGCATCTGGCGCGAACAGGCGGACCGTTTCGTCGCCGTGCCCGGGGTGTCGCAGGGGCAGATCTTCGATCTGGTCTGGATCGACCCGCAGCAGGTGTGGCTGGCGCGGCAGGGAGCGTTCGAACGCTACCAGTGGGACGGCCTCGGCCTGCGCCTGATCCAGCGCGTCGATGCCACCTACGGCATGCCGCCGGTCAGCATGGGCGGGCTGGCGCTGGGCCGCGATGGACGTGTGTGGGCGACCACGCCGCGCGGGCTGCTGCGCTGGGATCCACAGACGCGGCGCGTGCAGCAGTTCAACGAACGCGATGGCCTGCCCGATGCCGAGTTCACCGGTCGGCCGCCGGCGATCGGCGCCGACGGCCGGGTGCTCGCGGTCACCCAGACCGGCCTGGTCGGTTTCGATCCCGATGCGTCCGACGTGGAGCTGCCGCCCTCGCAGCTGGTGATCGCGCAGGTGCGCGTGCGCCGCGACGATGCGCGGGGCTGGCAGCCGCTGCCGGCCACCGGCACGCTGCTGCTGGGCCCGGATGATCGCGACCTGCAGATCGACGCGCGCCTGCTGTCCTACGCCAACCCGCAGGGCAACCGCTACCGGTTCCGCGTTGAAGGCTACGACCAGAACTGGGTGGAGCAGGGCGGTGATGGCCAGCGCACGCTGTCGCGGCTGCCGCCGGGGCTGTATGCGATCGAAGTGCAGGCCGCCACCGCCAGCGGGCCGTGGACGGCTTCGCAGCGGCTGCAGGTGAAGGTGCTGCCGCCGTGGTGGCGCAGCGGTATGGCCATCTTCGGCTACCTGATGCTGGGCTCGCTGTTGTTGCTGGTGATGGTGTGGTCGATCCGCCGGCGCCTGCGGCGGCGCCAGCAGTGGCAGTTGACCGTGCACAAGCAGCAGCTGGCCGAACAGGCCTCGCAGGCCAAGAGCCGCTTCCTGGCCACGCTGGGGCACGAGGTGCGCACGCCGATGACCGGCGTGCTGGGCATGAGCGAGCTGCTGCTGGCCACCGAGCTGGACCCGGTGCAGCGCAGCTATGCCGGTTCGATCCAGCAGGCCGGCAGCCATCTGCTGCGGCTGGTGAACGACGCACTGGACCTGGCCCGCATCGAAGCAGGTCGCCTGGAACTGGATATCCGTCCGTTCGATCTGAACGGCCTGCTCGACCAGGTGCAGGCGCTGATGCAGCCGATGGCGCAGCAGCGGCAGCTCGCATTCCGGCGCGAGGACGCGCTGCCCGGTCCGGTCTGCGTCAGCGGCGATGAAATGCGGGTGCGGCAGATCCTGCTGAACCTGCTCGGCAACGCGGTCAAGTTCACCGATCATGGCTACGTGGGGCTGGGCGCGATCCTCGACGAGGATGGCAATGGCGTGACCTTCGAGGTCAGCGACAGTGGACCGGGCATCAACGCCGAGCAGCAGCGCCGGCTGTTCCACCGCTTCGAACAGGCCGACGGGCCGCGCACCGCCTCGCGCTACGGCGGCAGTGGGCTGGGGCTGGCGATCTGCCAGGAACTGGCGGTGGCGATGGGCGGGCGCATCGACGTGGACAGCCAGCTGGGCCGGGGCGCGCGTTTCCGCGTGTGGGTTCCGCTGCCATGGACCCGGCAGGCGGCGTCGGCGCAGAGCGAGGTGAGCACGGTGCCGGAGCTGCCGGCCCTGCGCATCCTGCTGGTGGAAGACGATGTGACCGTGGCCGAGGTCATCGCCGGCCTGCTGCGCGCACGCGGGCACCAGGTCGTGCATGTGCTGCACGGGCTGGGCGCGCTTTCGGAGATCGCCACCGACGGCTTCGATGTCGGCCTGCTCGACCTGGACCTGCCGGCGCTGGATGGCACCGCCATCGCCCGCCAGCTGCGTGCGATGGGCTACGAGCTGCCACTGGTGGCGGTGACCGCGCGCTCCGATGCGTATGCGGAAACCCAGGTGCTCGCCGCCGGTTTCGACGGGTTCCTGCGCAAGCCGGTGACCGGCGACCTGCTGGTGTCGGCGATCCAGCAGGCCCGGGCAAAACGCCGGGTGGATGTCTGATCGAGGCACTGGTTGGCGTGAATGCCCTGACTTTCGGTTTACCATGCCGACGCCGCACAACGCGGGGTCCATCAACAGGCAGTGTGAGGAGGCAATCGGTGGCGTATCTGCGGGCGGCGACGCTGCTGCTGATCCTCCTGTGCGTCCTGGCGCCCGTGGCCGCGCAGCCGGTGCCGCCGACCCCGCGGCAGGTGACCGTGTTCGACGGCCTGCCGTCCAACACCGTCAACCGCATGGCCGAAGACCGCTACGGCTACCTGTGGATCGCCACCAATGACGGCCTCGCCCGCTACGACGGGCGCAATTACCGTGTCTGGCGTTCCGAGGACGGGCTGCGCGACAACCGCATCTGGACCGTGCTGGTCGATGCCCAGAACGAGCTGTGGATCGGCACCGAGAATGCCGGCCTGGTGCGCATGTCGGCCGACCGCCGGCAGCTGCGCTTCTACGACCGCAGCAGCCAGCCGCTGATGGCCAGCAACACGGTGTGGAGCGTGGCCTCCACACCGGACGGATCCATCTGGTTCGGTACCTACGGCGGTGGCCTGTACCGGCTGGATGACAAGGACCGCCTGCAGCGCTTCCTGCCCGAACTGGACAACCCGCGCAGCGTGCCGGCCGCTTCGATTCCGTTCCTGGCGACCCTGCCCGATGGCACCCTGTGGGTGGGGACCAAGCACGGCGTCGCGCGCTGGACCGGCACCGATTTCGAGCGCATCGACGCCGACGCGCTGCCCAGCCAGCTGGTCAATGGCCTGACCGCCGAGCCGGACGGCAGCCTGTGGATCAGCACCGTGGCCGGCGCCACCGTGCGCCGGCCTGACGGCCATTTCGAAGCACCGCAGTGGCAGCTGCCCGCCGGTGACGAAGTGCTGGGCATGATGTTGCGCGATGAGCAGGGCGGACACTGGCTGGATACCCGCAGTGGCCTGGGCCGCGCGGTGAATGGCCAGTACCAGACCGTGCCGCTGTACAGCGCCGTGGCGCGTGGCCAGGTGCGGCCGAACTGGGCCGGCGCCTATGAAGACCGCGAAGGCGGCATCTGGCTGGCCAGCACCAATGCCGGCCTGTGGCACCTGCTGCCGCGCTGGTGGCAGTTCTCGGTGTTCTCGCGGCTGGAGGACGATCCGTCGTCGCTGCGCAACGCCTACGTGCTGGGCACCAGCCCGTCCGCCAACGGCGGCGTGTGGACGGTCGGCAGCCACGGTGCGCTGGACCGGTTCGACCCGCGGAGCGGTGACATCGAGCAGCACCGCACCTTCCTCAATGGCATGCACTGGCTGACCTCGGTACGCGAGGATCGGCACGGCCAGGTCTGGGTCGGTTCGACCGATGCGCTGCTGCGTTACGACCCGCGCACCCGCGCGCTGCGGCGCTGGGACAACGACAGCGGCGCCGATGCCACGATGGAAGGCAACATCGACGCGATGATGACCTGCGATGGCGACAGCCTGTGGCTGATGCTGCCGTCGGGCCTGCAGCAGCGCGATCTCGACGGCCACCTGCGCCGGCAGCTGGAAAACGGCCGCGACGGCCTGCAGGCCGGCCAGCTCAACATGGATGTCGAATGCGGTCCGCAGGACCGGATCTGGCTGGCCAGCAGCCGCGGCCTGCTGCAGTGGCAGCCGGAAGCACAGCGCTTCCAGCCCGTGCCCGGGGCGCCGGCCACGCCGGTGTATGCGATCGATGTGGGCGCCGATGGCAAGGTCTGGCTGTCCGAGGACGGGCGCCTGTCGCGCTACCTCTGGCGCAATGGGCGCCTGGAGCGGCAGGCGGTGATCGGCAGTGAGCAGGGCTACCCGGCCATCGCCGCGACCGGTCTGGTGGTCGACGCGCAGGGCGTGGCCTGGGCCAGCGGTGCGCGCGGCCTGGTGCGGGTGGGTGCCGATGGCCGGAGCGTGCGCCTGTATGGCGTGCATGACGGCCTGCCCAGCCAGGAATTCCGCGACCACACGCTGATCGCCACGGCGAGCGGACGGCTGGTGGCTGGTACGCCGGCCGGCGTGGTGGCCTTCGATCCCGACCTGGTGCGACCTTCAACCCGGCGCGCGCCGCTGGTGATCGAGCGGGTGGAGGTGCGCCGCAACGAACAGGTCCTGGACCTGACCCACGACACGCCGCTGCAGATCGCCGACGGTGATCGCGACCTGCGCATCGTCGCGCGCCTGCTGTCCTTCGCCGATTCGGCGTCCAACAGCTACCGCTACCGGCTGACCGGTTACGACCCGGACTGGGTGGAAGTGGGGCCTGGCGGCGAGCGCCTGTTCTCGCGCCTGCCGCCGGGTGCGTACCGGCTGGAAGTGCAGGCGCGCTCGGCCGACCACGTCTGGTCGCGGGTGGAAGCACTGGAGTTCCATGTACTTCCACCGTGGTGGCGCAGCCTGTCCGGGTTGCTGGTGCTGACGTCCATCGCACTGCTGCTGACCAGCTGGTTCGCCTGGCTGTACCGCCGCCGCCTGCAGCGCAGACACGCCTACCAGCTGGCCCTGCACAAGCAGGAACTGGCCGAACAGGCGTCGGCGGCGAAGACGCGGTTCCTGGCCAACCTGGGCCATGAGATCCGCACGCCGATGACCGGCGTGCTGGGCATGAGCGAACTGCTGCTGGCCTCGCCGCTGGACCCGCAGCAGCGCGGTTACACGCAGTCGATCCGCCATGCCGGCGAACATCTGCTGCACCTGGTGAACGATGCACTGGACCTGGCCCGGATCGAATCGGGGCGCCTGGAGCTGCAGTCGCGACCGTTCGCGCTGAACGGCCTGCTGCAGGACCTCGCCGCCCTGATGGGGCCGCTGGCCGCGCAGAAGGGCCTGCGCTTCGTGCTGGACAACCGGCTGCCGGCGGGCCTGCAGGCCACCGGCGATGCGATGCGGGTGCGGCAGATCCTGCTGAACCTGCTGTCCAACGCCGTGAAGTTCACCAGCCGCGGCACCATCACCCTGCTTGTTCGCTGCGAGGACGGCCCGCGTGGCCTGCATTTCGAAGTACACGACACCGGCCCGGGCATCAGCCAGGAACAGCAGCAGCGCCTGTTCCGCCGTTTCGAGCAGGCCGACGGCGCACGCACGGCCGCGCAGTACGGTGGCAGTGGCCTGGGCCTGGCGATCTGCCGCGAGCTGGCGCAGGCCATGCAGGGCCGGATCCGGGTGGAGAGCCAGCTTGGCAGTGGCACCCGCTTCGAAGTGAGCCTGCCGTTGCCGCTGCACCAAGATGGCGCGAACGAAGACGGTGAGGCGATGCGGGGCGAGGACGCCGTGGCGAACATGCCGGCGCTGCGCATCCTGCTGGTGGAAGACGATGCCACCGTGGCCGATGTGGTGATCGGCCTGTTGACCGCGCGCGGCCATGAGGTGGTGCATGCCGGCCATGCGCTGGCGGCGCTGCGCGAGATCAGCGCGGGCGATTTCGATGTCGGTCTGCTGGACCTGGACCTGCCGGGCCTGAGTGGTTTCGAGCTGGCCCAGCACCTGCGCAACCAGGGCTACATGTTGCCGCTGCTGGCGGTGACCGCGCGTACCGACGCGGACCTGCAGGAGCAGGTGGAGGCCGCGGGCATCGGCGGGTTCCTGCGCAAGCCGGTGACCGGTGAGCTGCTGGTTGAAGCGATTGCGCGGGTGCTGGGTAGGTAGGTTTTTTGCAGGGCTTGCAGCCCTGCACCTGCTTCAATCAACGGCAACGTCAACTTCAAAAGCTGGCTATCCGTGGGATGGCGGGGTGGGTCCGGTTGAGGGGGACGCCGTAAACCCGTCCATGGGGGCTTGGTCGCGCCATCCATGGCGCTCACACCCCCTCAACCGGACCCACCCCGCCTTCGACAGACTTCCGCGATCTGTCGGAACGGCGCTCTGCTCTGGTGGGTGCCGACCGTTGGTCGGCACGGGGTCGGATCCCGTTGCTGCGCAACGGGCTCTGACCCCATTTCTGCGACGCCTGGCATTTGGCCGCGATCCAACCCAATGTGAAACTCATGCCGATGGCGATTACGTCCTGTGGCCGCGCACGATGGCCAACCACGGCGCGAAGGCCGTGTCGAAATCAGCCGGCTGCAGGTCGCTCCAGCTGCGCTGGTAGACCGACTGCCCCGAGCTGACGTCGAGGATTGCTGCATCGCACTCGCCCGAGCTCCAGTAGGTGATGTTGGAAACAACGTGCTCAGTGTCGATGTCGAGGCTACCGGCAGGCTTTTCTGTCGGGCGGCAGCGCGTGGCAGTGCCATGGTTTTCAGCCCAGATCAGAAAGGCATCCAGCCACTCGACATGGATTGTCGGGTCGCGAGTCATGGCGCTCCGGCCGTTGCAGGTTCCTGCCCGTAAGATAGGCAGGCCGACCGGGCGTGTCATCTGCCGCTGCTGCATGTCCATCGAACTCCGCCACCTGCGCTACTTCCTCGCCGTTGCCGATACGCTGCACTTCGGCCAGGCGGCCGAGCGGCTGGGGATGTCGCAGCCGCCACTCAGCCAGCAGATCCGGCAGCTGGAAGAGCTGATCGGGGCGCGGTTGTTCGTGCGCAGCCATCGCCGCGTGCAGCTCACTGCCGCGGGTGAACTGCTGCAGGAGCGGGCGCGGGCCATCGTGCAGCAGGTGGAAACGGCGGTGGACGAGGTGCAACGCGCGCAGCGCGGTGAGCAGGGCGAGCTGCATATCGGCCTGACCCGGGCCACGCCGCTGTCGCCGCAGATTCCGCGGTCGATCCTGCAGTACCGGCAGCAGTACCCGCAGGTGCGCCTGCAGCTGAGCGAGATGAACACCCTGCAGCAGATCGATGCGCTGCTCGATGGCAGCCTGGACGTGGGCATCATCCGCAAGCGTGCGCTGCCGCCGGAACTGGTGGCGCACAGCCTGTTTGTCGATCCGCTGGCGTTGATCGTGCACGCCGACCACCCTGCCCTGCGCCGGCTGTCGAAGCAGGGCACGCTGGCGCTGCGTGATTTCGCCCAGGAGCCGTTCGTGGCGTTCCGCCGCAGTGCCGGTGCCGGCATCCACGACCACATGATCGCGCTGTGTGCGGCGGCGGGGTTCACCCCGCGCATCGTGCAGGAGGCGGGCGAGGCATCGACGCTGATCAGCCTGGCGGCGGCCGGTCTGGGTGCGGCGATCCTGCCGTCGTCGTGCGACCACATCCGGGTGGAAGGCGCGCGCTTCGTGCCGCTGGCCGACGCCGGGGCGCATTCGGAAGTGCAGCTGGCCTGGCGCCGCGAAGGGGTGACACCGTTGATCCGCAATTTCGCCGGATTGCTGCGCGGGGCGTTCGCGGGCGGGTGATGCGCCGCGCTGCGCGCTCGCCGGGCATGGCCCGGCGCTACGGCCGACCCATCAACACAGGCCGTGTTGCCGGCCAGCGGCCGGCAGATCTCAAGCGGTAACCGGCTGCGGGGCGCGCTGCTGCAGGGCCCAGATGATGCCGCCGCCGAGCAGGGTCAGTACGCCGGTGAACAGGCACACGCCCAGCCAATCCCAGGCGGCATAGGCCAGGCCGCCCACGGCGCCGAGTACGCTGCTGCCCAGGTAGTAGGCGAACAGATACAGCGCCGAGGCTTCGGCACGCATCGAACCGGCGCGGCTGCCGACCCAGCTGCTGGCCACCGAGTGGCCGCCGAAGAAACCGAAGGTGACCAGGGCAATACCCAGCGCCATCGTGGTCAGCCACGGCATCGACAGCAGCACGATGCCGGCACCGATCAGGCCGAAGGCAATGGTCAGCACGCGGCCGCGACCGTAGCGCGTGGCCTGCTGGCCCATCCATGCCGAGCTGAAGGTGCCGACCAGGTACACGCTGAAGATCAGGCCGACCACGGTCTGGCTGAGGTGGTACGGCGGCGCCAGCAGGTGATAGCCCAGGTAGTTGTAGAGGGTGACGAACACGCCCATCAGCACGAACGAGGTGGCGAACAGCCACGGCAGGCCCGGGTCGGCGAACAGCGTGCGCCAGCGCGAAGGCAGCTGGCGCAGGCCACCGCGGCGGGCCTGGAAGTGCCGCGACGGCGGCAGCTGCAGCCACAGCAGCACGGTGCTGGCCACGGCGATGATCGAGACCGCACCGATGCCCCAGCGCCAGCCCCAGTGGTCGGCGATGATGCCGGCCAGCAGGCGCCCGCTCATGCCACCGATGGCGTTGCCACCGATGTACAGGCCCATGGCCAGGCCCAGTGCGCGGCTGTCCATTTCCTCCACCAGGTAGGTCATCGCCACGGCCGGCACCCCGCTCAGGGCCAGGCCCAGCAGCGTGCGCAGCACCAGCATGGTGGTCCAGTCATCGACCAGCGCGGTGCACAGCGACAACAGGGCCGAGGCCATCAGCGCGGCGATCATCATCGGCCGGCGGCCGATCGCATCGGACAGCAGGCCGGCCAGCAGCATGGCCACGGCCAGGGTGCCGGTGCTCAGCGACAGCGACATCGCGCTGCCGGCGGCGGACACCCCGAAGTGGCGGCTGAACTCGGGCAGCAGCGGCTGCACCGTGTACAGCAGGCCGAAGGTCGAGAACCCCGCCAGGAACAGCGCGACCGCCGTGCGCCGGAACGCCGGGGTGCCCTGCTGGATGCGGGTGTCGACAACGGAATCGGAGGTGCGGGGGCGGCCGCTGAGGGACGCCGCAGTTTCGCCAGTCATGGGATCGAAGGGCCGTGGGGGCGGCCGACGTGGGGGTACGGGGACCAGCGTAGGCCCCTCGATCCAGTCGATCCATAACCTGATGAGTCAGGATCGATATGTAGAACGTATCAATTCCGCTTAAAGGTGCTTCCACTCGAAGCCATGGCCGCGGCGGTAGTAGATGGCCACGGCGCGGCCGTAGACCTTGCCGGCGTCGACGAAGCCGAAGAAACGGCCGTCGAAGCTGTTGCCGCGGTGGTCGCCCAGCACCAGCAGCTTGCCGTCGGGCACCACCAGGTCGGCGATGTCGGGGCCGCCGCCCATGTCGAGGTCGAGCTCGGCCTGGCGCTCGCCGAAGGCTTCGGTGTCGCGCAGGTCGGCGATCTGCAGCGGCTGGCCGTTGATGGCCAGGTGGCCGCCATGCAGCTGCACGTGGTCACCGGCCACGGCCACCACGCGCTTGATCAAGCGGGTGCCATCGGCCGGCGAATCGAACACGGCCACCTCGCCGCGCTGCGGGGTGCCGGTGGCCAGCAGCTGCTGGCCGGTGAACGGCAGGCGCAGGCCATAGGCACGCATGTCCACCACCACGCGGTCGCCGGGCTGCAGGGTCGGCTGCATCGAGCCGCTGGGCACCACGTAGTGGTTGGCCAGGGTGTCGCGGGCCGCGGCGAGCAGGCCGAGCATGACCAGCAGCGGCAGCGCTTCCTTCTTCAGCCAGGTGAGCGCGCGTTCGGCAAACGGGGGGCGGGCGGCGGCGTCCATGACGGGTTCCGGTGGGTGGAAGCTGGGTGAGACCTGCGGTGGGCGCGGGAGGTTCCCGGATGCCGCCCCCTGACTGTGGGGTCAGAGCCCTTTCCGCGGGCGGAAAGGGATCCGACCCCGGCGATCGTCAGGTGCCGACGTGCACGCGGTTGGCGTGCTCGGCCAGGCCGAGGTGGTCCAGGGCGATGTCCAGCGCCAGCACGTAGCTCTGTGCGCCGTAGCCGGCGGCGATGCCCAGGCGCTGGCCGACACCGGCCGGCAGGCAGGGTTCGGCCACCGCGCCATCGTCGTGCACTTCCACATAGGCGTTGTGCAGGTACGGCAACAGGCGTTGCAGGCGCAGGCTGCCGGCACAGGCGCCGGGGTCAAGCAGGGTCACTTCGCCGCGGCTGTGGTCGGCCACGCGCAGCGCGTCCAGCAGTTCCTGTTCCGAACCGCAGGCGCGGATGGCCACGCTGGTGCCGGCGTCGATCGCGCGGTGCACCAGCGATTTCAGCACCGGTGCCGGCAGCGGCAGCGCCGTGCGGATCAGCGTGCCGGCGGCTTCCGGGCCACGGATGATGAAGATCGACATGGCTCAGCCCTCCTGCGCGAGGCGACGGCCGACGATGGCCAGCGACAACGGGTAACCCGCCTGCTGGCTGCGCTGGTCGACCACCACCGCGGCCGGCCCGTGCTGCAGGCGCAGGCGTGCATCCAGGCCCGGTGCGTGCGGGGCCTGCAGTTCGATGTACGAGGCAGGCATGCGCTCCAGCGCCGCCTGCAGTGCACCGCCCTCGGCCTGCCACTGCGCGTCGTCGGCCACGCCTACGTCCAGCAGCACCCAGTCGTCGGCCTGTGCCTGGCACAGGCAGTGGCGCACATCGGACAGGCTGGCGCAGTCGTTGCACAGCACGCGATGGCCGCACAGTTCCAGCGGAAGCTGCGGGCGCGGCGCCGACGACGGCGCGTGCCGGATCACCAGGAGGGTCATACACCACCTTGCACAAAGCGCCCTGCGGCGCGGTAGGCACACGATGCGCGTGCAGGCCGTAAAGGTGCGATGCCGGGAGAGGGCGTGGGGCGTAAAAGGTGCGTAACGCAAACGGGGTCGGAGCCCATTGCGCGGCGCGCAACGGGATCCGACCCCGGGTATCGCAACGAAAAACGGCGGGGTTGCCCCCGCCGTTTTGTATTTCTTACTTCAGCCCGCGGAACTTCAGCAGCGGTTCCACCGACGGGTCCTTGCCGCGGAAATCGCGGTACAGGGTCGACAGTTCCACGCTGTTGCCGCGCGAGAGGATCTTGTCGCGGAACTCCTGGCCGTTGGCCGCCGTCAGGCCACCGTGTTCGGTGAACCACTGGTAGGCGTCATGGTCCAGCACTTCGGCCCAGAAGTAGGCGTAGTAACCGGCCGAGTAGCCGCCGCCCCAGATGTGGTCGAAGTAGGTGGTGCGGTAACGCGGCGGCACCTGCGGCAGGTCGACCTTGAACTTCTTCAGCGCGCTGGCTTCGAAGGCGCCCACGTCCTGCAGCGGGGCATCGGCCTTCTGCGTGTGCCAGGCCAGGTCAAGCAGTGCGGCCGACAGGTACTCGGTGGTCGCATAGCCCTGGTTGAAGCTGCGTGCCTTGAGGATCTTGTCGACCAGTTCCTGCGGCATCGCTTCGCCGGTCTTGTAGTGCTTGGCGTAGTGGGCGAAGACCTTCGGGTCCAGCGCCCAGTGCTCGTTGAACTGCGACGGGAACTCGACGAAATCGCGCGAGGTGGCGGTGCCGGCGATCGACGGGTACTTCACGTTCGAGAACATGCCATGCAGGGCGTGGCCGAACTCATGGAACATGGTGGTGACGTCGTCGAAGCTGATCAGCGCAGGCTGACCATCGGCCGGCTTGGTGAAGTTGCAGACGTTGTAGACCACCGGCTTGGCACCGGTCAGGCCGTCCTGCTCGACGAACACGTCCATCCAGGCACCGCCGGACTTGGTGTCACGCTTGAAGTAGTCGGTGTAGAACAGGGCCAGCGAGGTGCCGTCCTTGTCGAACACTTCGTACACCTTCATGTCCGGGTTGTAGGTCGGAATGTCGGTGCGCGGCTTGAAGGTGATGCCGTACAGCTGGGTGGCGGCGTAGAAGACGCCGTTCTGCAGCACGTTGTCCAGTTCGAAGTACGGCTTGACCTGCGATTCGTCCAGGTCGTACTTGGCCTTGCGGACCTGCTCGGCGTAGAAGTCCCAATCCGAGGCGGCAACCTGGAAGCCACCCTTCTGGGCGTCGATCACCTTCTGGATCTCACCGGCTTCGGCACGGGCCTTGGCGGTGGCGGCCGGCACGGTGTCGGTCAGCAGCTTCAGCGCCGCGGCCGGGGTCTTGGCCATCTGGTCGCCCAGCTGGTAGTCGGCGAAGGTCTCGAAGCCCAGCAGCTTGGCCTTCTGCGCACGCAGCTGGGCCAGGCGCTGCACGGTCTCGCGGGTGTCGTTCTTGTCGCCACGCTCGGCACGGGTTTCCGATGCCTTCAGCACGGCGGCGCGCTGGTCACGGTCGCTCAGCGAACCGAGCACCGGCTGCTGAGTGGTGTTCTGCAGCGGCAGCACGAACTTGCCATCCAGCTTGCGATCCTTGGCGGCGTTGGCCGCGTTGTTGATCGCGTTCTCGTCCAGGCCGGCCAGCTTGCCCTTGTCGTCGACGACGACGGCTGCCGCAGCGGTGGCAGCCACCAAGCGGGTGTGGAACTGGGTGGAGAGGGTGGTCTCTTCCACGTTGAGCTTGCGCAGGCTCGCCTTGTCGGCGTCGGACAGCTGCGCGCCAGCGCGCACCAGGCCGTCGTAGTAGTGCTCGACCAGGCGCTTCTGCACCGGGTCCAGCTCCAGCGTGTCACGCTGGTCGTACAGCGACTTCACGCGGGCGAACAGCTTCGGGTCGAGGTTGATCTCGTCCTGGTGCGCGGCCAGCTTCGGGGCGATGTCTTCCTGGATCTTCTGGCGCGCTTCGGTGCCATCGGCCTGGACCAGGCCGAAGAAGATGCGCGACACGCGGTTCAGGATCTCGCCGCTGCGCTCCATCGCCACGATGGTGTTGTCGAAGGTGGCCGGCTCGGCGTTGTCGGCGATCTTGCGGACTTCGGCCAGGTGCTGGCGCATGCCTTCTTCAAAGGCCGGCGTGTAGTCGCTGTCCTTGATCTTGTCGAACTGCGGCGCCTGGAACGGCAGCGTGCTGGCGCTCAGCAGCGGGTTGGTGGAGGCTTCGGCCGGCTGCTGGGCCGGGGCTTTCTGTGCTTCGGACACGGGGGTGGACTCCTTGCCGGAACAGGCCGCCAGCGCCAGGCTGATGGCGGCGGCCAGGACTACGGTACGCGACATGTAAAACGCTCCTTGGGCGGACGGTATGGGATACCAGCCCTCCACCCTACTCCTGTCGCGCTCGCCCGGCATGTGCCGGACGTGGCGCCTCGGTTGCCGGCCGTGGCCGGCTCAGACCGTGCCGCGGGTCTTGCCCATCCAGGGCCGGTAGAACTCACGGATGGCGGCCATGTCGGCGGCATCATCGCCGGTCGGCTGGAACAGCGGGCCGATGCCGATGGTCTTTTCCGGGTAGTGGAAATACGCGGCCAGGATCGGCACGTCGGCCATCCGGGCGATCTTCAGGAAGCCGGCCTTCCAGTCCTTCACGGCCTTGCGGGTGCCTTCGGGGGTGATGGCGAACCACATCTTCTCGTTGTTGCGCAGCAGGTCCACGGCCTGGCCGACGGTGCCCTGCGGCGCGCTGCGGTCCAGCGGGATCACGCCCAGCTTGTGCAGCAGCGGGCCCAGCGGCCACCAGAACAGCGAGGCCTTGCCCAGCACCTTCACCTTCATGCCCAGCGCGATCTTGGCCGCCATGCCCCACAGGCCGTCCCAGTTGGACGAATGCGGGGCGATGATGAAGACCACTTTGGGAACGTTGGGCAGGGTGCCGACCACCTTCCAGCCGCCCACACGCAGGGTGCAGCGTGCCAGCCAGCGCAGGAAGGCGTTGGGTTTGACCTGCGGCATCTGCGGCGGCACGGCCGGCAGCAATGAATTCGGCTTGTTCAAGCAATCACTCCCAGTCACGTGATGAGCGACCGCGCTTGATCTGCGCGCGCCCGCGTTTGGCGTCCAGACGACGCAGTTTCGACCCGTGGGTCGGCTTGGTGGCCTTGCGTGGTTTGGGCACGCTCAACCCGGCCTGGATGAAGGCCGCCAGCCGCTCGCGCGCATCCTCGCGATTGCGATCCTGGGTCCGGAACCGTTGCGCGTCGATGACCAGCACGCCTTCGCCGGTCATCCGCCGGTCGCGGCGCGCCAGCAGGCGCTCACGCAACGGGTCGGGCAACGAGGGCGAGTTGGCCACGTCGAAACGCAGTTCCACCGCGGTGGAAACCTTGTTGACGTTCTGCCCGCCGGCACCACTGGCACGCACGAACCGCTCGACGATCTCGCCGTCGGGGATTTCAAGCTGCGCGCTGATGGTGACTGGTCCACTGCCCATCCGCGCATTGTAGCGGCAGCCACGTTGCCGTGGATGCCATCGCGCACCGTATGCCGCCGATCAGGCACCGAACACGTCGCCTTCGCCTGTGCAGCGGGTATGCTGGCCATCCCATGTACCGCAGGAAGCTTCGCATGACCCGCTTCATTCCCGCCCTGTCCACCGGCCTGCGCCGTACCGTGCTGCTGCTGGCACTGGCACTGGCAGCGGCCAGCGCGCCGGCCCTGGCCGCGGCGCCCACCGATGCCGACATCAACCGCCTGCTGGCCGCCTCGCGTGCACAGAGCCTGCTGGACGGCATGCTGCCGCAGTTGGAGACGATGCAGCGCCAGCAGTTCGAAGACATCGCCCGGCAGCGCCAGCTGACCCCGCAGCAGACCGAACAGCTGCAGCGCATGCAGCAGCGCACCACCGCCACCCTGACCAAGGCGCTGTCCTGGCAGCAGCTGCGGCCGATGTACGTGGATCTCTACAAGAAGAGCTTCAGCAAGGAAGACGTGCTGGCGATGGCTGAGTTCTACGAGAGCTCGGCCGGGCAGAGCCTGCTGGACAAGACCCCGCTGCTGATGCAGAACGTGATGATCGCCATCCAGGAAAAGATGAAGCCGCTGATGGCCGACCTGGAGAAGGACATGCAGGCGATCCTCGACGAGCCGGAAAAGAAATAACGCCGGGACGTCGGGATGGATGGGGTCAGAGCCCTTTCCCTGCGGGAAAGGGATCCGACCCCGGATCGGTTACGGCACCTGCCAGTCGAACAGGTCCAGGGCCTTCTGGAATTCACCGTCCACCGGCGCGCGCACGTCCACCGTGCCGCCGTCGGGGTGCGGGAAACGCAGGCGTTCGGCGTGCAGCAGCATGCGGTGCACGCCCTGCATGCGGAAATTGCGGTTGTGGCGCCCGTCACCGTGGCTGGTATCGCCGATCAGGTGATGCGAGAGGTGCTTGAGGTGGCGGCGGATCTGCCGGAAGCGGCCGGTCTGCGGCTGGCAGCGCAGCAGCGCATAGCGCGAACTGGCGAAGTCGCCCACCGGCACCGACAGCTCGCCGGTGGCCAGGCGCTGGAAGTCGGTCACCGCGGCCTTCTTCACCGGCTTGCCGGGGCCGCCGTCCAGGTCGTGGTCGACCTGCCAGGCCTCCTCGGCCGGCCAGCCACGGCATATGGCCAGGTAATCCTTGCTCACCTCGCCGCCCATCAGCGCCTTGCCCAGCACGCTGGCGGTCTCGCGGTCGAAGGCCAGCAGCAGGCAGCCGCTGGTGGCGCGGTCCAGTCGGTGCACCAGGAAGATCGGCCGGCCCAGCTGCTCGCGCAGGCGGTCGGCGAGGAAATCGTCTTCGCCACGGGCCAGCTTGCTGTCATGGACCATCAGCCCGGCAGGCTTGTTGACCACGGCCAGGCGCTCGTCCAGGTGCAGCAGCTGCAGGGGGGCGGTTTCGATCTCGACCGCGGCGAGGGTGTCAGGTTCGGTGCTCACCGCGCGATTATCCCGGCTGCGCACTGAATGCGGTAGAGCCGGGCGCGGGGGGCCCGGGGTTCCGAAGACGGCCCCCCCCCCGCCGCAACACAACCATGCTATCGCAGTCGGACCGCCCGCCCGACCGCCCGGCCCCCCCCGGCCCCCGAGGGGGGACAC
>NZ_JBRRCR010000046.1:0-30789 GCF_056759115.1 Stenotrophomonas sp. STEN087
GGGCGGGGGGGGCGGGGTGCGCCGGGGGGGGGTGGGCGGGGGGGGGGGCGGGGGGGGGGGGCCGGGGGGGGGGCGCCCGGCCCGCCCGCGGGGGCGCGCGCCCCCCCCCGCCACTACCACGTTGCGGCAGGGGTCACCCGTGCCCCGCTACAATCGGCCCATGCACGTCTACCTGCAACATCCCGATGCCGGTGCGCAGGCACCGCGCTTCCTGCGCCTGAGCCTGCAGCCGGACCTGTTCGGCGGCTGGGAGCTGCTGCGCGAGAGCGGCCGCGTCGGTGCGCGCTCGCAGCTGCGGCGCGAGCTGTTCCTGCAGGCAGACGAAGCCCGACACGCCTTCGAGAAGGCCCGTGATGCCGAACTGCATCGCGGCTTCCAGATGCTTTCGCACGGCGACTGACGCCGCTGCCAACTTTCGCCCAAGGAATGCCCATCGTGACCAGCCCCCTCCGCAACGATCGCCTGCTGCGCGCCCTGCGCCGCGAACCGGTGGACTGCACCCCCGTCTGGCTGATGCGCCAGGCCGGCCGCTACCTGCCGGAGTACCGCGCGACCCGGGCCAAGGCCGGCAGCTTCCTGGCCATGGCCAAGAACCCTGAGATCGCCTGCGAGGTCACCCTGCAGCCGCTGCGCCGCTTCCCGCTGGACGCGGCCATCCTGTTCTCGGACATCCTCACCATTCCCGATGCGATGGGCCTGGAGCTGTACTTCGTCGAAGGCGAAGGCCCGAAGTTCCGCCACCCGGTGCGTGATGAAGCCGCCATCGCCAGGCTGGCGGTGCCGGACATGGAACAGGACCTGGGCTACGTGATGGACGCGGTGCGCCTGATCCGCCGCGAACTGGACGGCCAGGTACCGCTGATCGGCTTCTCCGGCAGCCCCTGGACGCTGGCCTGCTACATGGTGGAAGGCGGCGGCAGCAAGGATTTCGCACGCATCAAGGCGATGGCGCTGAACCACCCGCAGGCCCTGCACCGCCTGCTGGAAGTGACCACCGACGCGGTCATCGCCTACCTCGGTGCGCAGCGCGCGGCCGGCGCGCAAGCCCTGCAGGTGTTCGACACCTGGGGCGGCGTGCTGTCGCCGGCGATGTACCGTGAGTTCTCGCTGCGCTACCTGCAGCGCATCGCCGAAGGCCTGGAACGCGGCGAAGGCAGCGAGCGCACACCGCTGATCCTGTTCGGCAAGGGCACCGGCCTGCACCTGGAAGCACTGTCGCAGACCGGCGCTGATGCGCTGGGCCTGGACTGGACGCTGGACCTGGACGAAGCCCTGCGCCGCACCGGCGGCCGCGTTGCCCTGCAGGGCAACCTCGACCCGACCACGCTGTACGCCTCGCCCGACGCCATCGCTGCGGCCGCTGCACGCGTGCTCGACACCTATGCGGCCGGCAACAGCGGTTCGCGCGAGGGCCATGTGTTCAACCTCGGCCATGGCATGTCGCCGGACATGGACCCGGCGCACGTGCAGGTGCTGGTCGACGCGGTGCACGCGCACAGCCAGCGCTGAACCCCGGCACGGGCCACGGCGCGGCATTGATCGCGCCGTGACCCGCATTGCGCGATCATGGCGGCCCCACGCTGCACCGGCCCCCACGCCATGTCCGAACCGTCGCCCGCAGGCGCGCCCGCACCCGACACCGCCGCATCCGCCGCCGAATACGCCCGTTTCCGCCCGCTTCTCTGGCTGGTTTCGCTGGCGATCTTCATGCAGATGCTCGATTCGACCATCGTCAATACCGCGCTGCCGGCGATGGCCAAGAGCCTGGGCGAAAGCCCGCTGCAGATGCAGTCGGTGGTGTTCAGCTACGCGCTGGCGGTCGCCACCTTCATCCCCGCTTCCGGCTGGATCGCCGACCGCTACGGCACCCGCCGCACCTTCCTGGTGGCGATCATCCTGTTCACCCTCGGCTCGCTGGCCTGCGCGCTGGCCCAGCACCTGCACCAGCTGGTCGGCGCGCGCGTGCTGCAGGGCATCGGCGGCGCGATGCTGCTGCCGGTCGGCCGCCTGGCGGTGATGCGCTCGGTGCCGCGCGAGGATTTCCTGCGCGCGATGAGCTTCATCGCCATCCCCGCCCTGGTCGGCCCGCTGATCGGCCCCACCCTCGGCGGCTGGCTGGTGGAAATCGCCTCGTGGCACTGGGTATTCCTGATCAACCTGCCGATCGGCGTGATCGGTTTCATCGCCGCGATGAAGATCATGCCCGACCACTACGCCAGCCATCGCACCCGCTTCGACCTGCGCGGCTACATCATGCTGGCCTTCGCGATGGTGGTGCTGTCGCTGGCACTGGATGGCATCTCCGGCCTCGGCACGCCGCACGCACTGATCATGCTGATGACCGTGGCCGGCCTGGCCGCGCTGGTCGGCTACTGGCTGCACGCCGCCAATTCCACCGCGCCGCTGTTCTCGCTGGCGCTGTTCCGCGTGCCCAGCTACCGCATCGGCATCCTCGGCAACCTGTTCTCGCGCATCGGCAGCAGCGCCATGCCGATGCTGATTCCGCTGCTGCTGCAGGTCGGCCTCGGCCTGGGCCCGATGCACGCGGGCCTGATGATGGTGCCGGTGGCCGCGGCAGGCATGGTGTCGAAGAAGCTGGCGGTGAAGCTGGTTGAACAGTACGGCTACCGCCGCGTGCTGATGATCAACACGGTGCTGGTGGGCCTGGCGATGGCCAGTTTCATCCTGATGGAGCCGGGCCAGCACCTGGCCTGGCGCGTTGTGCAGCTGGCGTTCTTCGGTGCGGTCAACTCGCTGCAGTTCACCGTGATGAACACCGTGACCCTGCGTGACCTCGACCGCGAGTACGCCAGCTCGGGCAACAGCCTGCTGTCGATGGTGATGATGCTCGCGGCCGGTTTCGGCGCGGCGGCGGCCGGCAGCCTGCTGGCGGCATTCGGCACGCATCTGGAAGGCCATGGTGCGACGGCGGCGCTGCATGCGACGTTCATCTGCGTGGGTGCGATCACGCTGACCTCGACGATGATTTTCTGGCAGCTGCCGGACACGAGGCCGGAACCGCGGCAGGTCGAGTCGGTCGCGGAGTAGTTTTTTTCGGCAGGGCTGCGCCCTGCACCTGCTCAATGCAACGGCAACGTCAAAAGCCGAAGCGGCATTCCGTGGGATGGCGGGGCGGTGTGGGCTTGCAGGACACGCCGTAAACCCGTCCATGGGGGCTCGATGGCGCCATCCATGGCGCCAACGGTCCTGCCAGCCCACACCGCCCCTCCTCTGACAGTTGGCCGCGGCTGTTGGAACCTGCTGCTGGTGGGTGCCGACCGTTGGTCGGCACGGGGTTGAATCCGGCTTCCATTGGGACCTCGCTGCACACTGGTAGGTGTCGACCGTTGGTCGACACGCCTTTGCTCTGCCCTGGTAGGTGTCGACCTTGGTCGACACGCTTTTCCCAGGGTCAGAAGGGGTTCAGTGGCGCGCGCTGAATGCGCGGCGGGGACGGGTAGACTGGGGGGCCTTGTTCCCATGAACCCCGGTTGCCCGATGTCCGTCAGATTCCGCTGGTTGCCCCTGTTGTGCCTGGCCCTGGCGGGCTGCAGCCAGCTGGAGAACCCTGGCAACGTCACTGCCGCCGACAAGGCGACGCGGGCGCCGGCCAGCGATGGCGAGAACATGGTGTCGATCAATGCGGCCGATGCACCGCCGCCGCCGGTGGCGCCGCCGCGCAGCCGGGCGGATCGGCCGTGGCCGCAGGCGCAGCTGGAAAACGGCCAGGCCTGGGTCAGCTGCGGTACCGACTACACCGCCGATGGCGGGGATGGCGTTGTACTGGAAGGCCTGCAGCGCGAACAGATCGAGCAGGCCATGCAGCCGTGCGCCGAGCGCGGGCTGCTGCGCGTGCGCTACCACGGCAAGATCAACCCCGGTTTCGCCGAGATGGTCTGGCGGCTGGCGGTGGTGGCCGATGCGTTGAAGATCCACAAGCGCATCCTCGATCTCGATTCCAGCGGCGGCCAGGTTGAATCGGCCATCGTGGCCGGCGACAGCATCGGTGAGTCGGGCTGGACCATCTGGGTACGCGAGGGTTCCATCTGCCACAGCGCCTGTGTGTTCGTGCTCGCGGCCGGCGACAACCGGCTGCTGTCGGGCAAGGTCGGCATCCATCGCATGATGCGCATCAGTTCCAAGGCCACCTCGCGCGCTGAGCTCAACCGCGAGCTGCACGAGGTCTACGACAACGTGAAGGATTACCTGCAGCGCAACGGCGTGGCGGTGGGCGTGGCCGACCTGATGATGACCGTGCCCAACCGCAGCCTGCGCCTGCTCACGCCCGACGAGCTGCGCCAGTACGGCCTGGACGGGACCAACGCGGTGCAGGATGACCTTGAACGGATCAAGCAGATGCGCGCCTGCGGCGATGATTTCGTGCAGCGCAAGGATGCCTTCCTGGTGGCCTTCGACCAGCAGTGCAAGCGCGAAGGCGCGGACATGGAATCGATCAACAGCTGCGGCCAGGCGCTGAAGCAGCGCTTCGGCTTCCCCGACGAGGTGTGCCCGGAAGAGAGCCCGCTGTCGGAAATCGATGTGGCGACCCTGCCGCCGGCCCCGCCGGAGAAACCGCCGGTGGCCGAACAACCGGCCGCCGAAGGGGCCGCGCCGGCCGCGCAGGGCGATGCCGCGGCCGTGGAAGCCAGCGCCCCCGCGCGCTGACGGCGTACTCACCGGGCTGAAGTAGACTGCGGTTCTTACCCTTGAACCGGCGGTGTCCATGAAGCGCGTGCGTTTGCCGAAGTTCCTGCTGTTGTCCCTGCTGCCGTTGACCGCGCTGGCGCAAGCCCCGGCACCGGCCACGCCCGCACCGTCCCCGTCACGCCCGGCGCCTGCGACCCCGGCGGCCGCCAGGCCGGCCACCGCCGCACCCGCGGCCCCGGCGCTGACCGCTGCGCAGCAGGCACAGGTGCAGAAGCAGGATGCGGACATGAGCGCTGCGGCACTGAAGGCCGCGCAGCTGGTGGACAGCAACCGTGCCGGTGAGCTGTGGGACGGTGCCTCGGCCGTGGCCCGCCGCGCGGTGCCCAAGGCGGCGTTCGTCAGCCAGCTGGCCGCCGATCGCACCCGCCTTGGCACCATGAACGGCCGCGGCCAGCCCACCATCACCCGGGTCAAGTACGCCGCCGGTGCCGCCGTGCCGGAAGGCCTGTACATCAATGTCAGCTTCCCGACCCGCTTCGCCAACAGCGCGCAGCCGGTGCGCGAACTGGTCTCGTTCCGTTTCGACGAGGACCAGACCTGGCGCCTGGCCGGCTACAGCCTGCGCGCGTCCGCGCCCTGACGGAGAACCGCGATGGCCACTGAGCTGACAATGCTGGCCTGGGCGATGCTGCTCGGCTTTGTGTACATCTTCGCCGCGTCCGCCGTGGTCACCCACGAGCGCGGCATGAAGTGGAACGCGTCGGCACGCGATGCGCCCGACGTGCCATTGAGCCCGTTGGCGGGCAGGCTGAAGCGGGCGCAGGCCAACTTCTTCGAAACCTTCCCGTTCTTCGCTGCCGCCGCGATCGCGGTGGTGGTGGCCGGGCGCAGCAACGAGACCACGGTGCTGGCCGCGCAGGTCTATTTCTGGGCGCGGGTGGTCTACCTGCCGCTGTACGCGGCAGGCGTGCCCTACGTGCGCAGCCTGGTCTGGGTGGTCTCGATCGTGGCGATCTTCAAGCTGGTGTTCGCACTGCTCTGAGGCAGGCGCGGGCCTGATCCAGATCAAGGCCAGTCATGCGCCTGGCGCTATGCTGGGCGCGACTGGAATCAACGGCAGGAGGCGCGGATGCGCAGGATGGACGTGGTGGTGGTCGGTGCGGGCCCAGCGGGCCTGTGCTTTGCGCGTGCGCTGGCCGGCAGCGGCCTGCAGGTCGGCCTGGTCGAGGCGCAGCCGCGCCAGGCGCTGGCCCAGGCGGCCTTCGATGGCCGCGAGATTGCCCTGACCCATGCGTCTCGACAGAGCCTGGAACAGCTGGGCCTGTGGCAGCGCCTGCCCGAAGCCGAAATTTCCGAGCTGCGCGATGCGCGGGTGCTGAACGGCGGTTCGCCGTTCGCGCTGACCTTCGCCAGTGGCCAGCGCGATGGCCAACCGCTCGGTTGGCTGGTGCCCAACCACCTGATCCGCCGCGCGGCCTGGGAGGCGGTGCAGGGCCAGGCCGGGCTGGAGCTGTTTGACGGCCGCAAAGTGCTGGCCGTGCAGGCCGACGCCCAGGGCCACGTGGTCACGCTGGATGACGGCAGCGAACTGCATGCCCGCCTGCTGGTCGCCGCCGACAGCCGCTTCTCCGCCACCCGCCGCATGCTCGGCATCGGCGCGCAGATGCGCGACTTCGGCAAGTCGATGCTGGTCTGCCGCATGCAGGTCGAGCGCGACCACCATCACGCCGCGTGGGAATGGTTCGGCTATGGCCGCACGATGGCGCTGCTGCCGCTCAACGAAGGCCAGGCCTCGGCGGTGATCACCCTGCCGCCGCGGCAGATCGAGGAGTTGCTGGCAATGGACGAGGTGGGCTTCGGCGAGGCCATCACCGCGTGCTTCGAGCATCGCCTGGGGCAGATGCAGCCGGTGGCCACGCCCAAGGCCTATCCGCTGGTGGGGGTGTACGCGCACCAGTTCGTCGGCAAGCGCTCGGCGCTGATCGGCGATGCCGCCGTGGGCATGCACCCGGTCACCGCGCATGGCTTCAACCTGGGTTTGGCCAGTGCGCAACGGCTGGCGCAGGGCATCCTGGCGCAGCAGCGGCGGGGCGCGGACATCGCCGCGGCCGACATGCTGGCGCGGTACCAGCGCGGCCATCGGCTGGCGTCGCGGCCGCTGTACGAGGCCACCAACGCCATTGCCAGCCTGTATACGGACGATCGCCGGCCGGCACGCCTGCTGCGCGCGGCCGGGCTGCGGGTGGCGCAGGGCGTGGCGCCGTTCCGGCAGCTGATCGCCGCGCACCTGACCCAGCGGGTGGCCTGAACCGGCTGGGCGTGCCTGGATCAGCCGGCGGCCAGCACCCGGATCTGGCTGTCGGCGAATTCAACCACCTGGCCTGCGCGGATCTTGCAGGCCTTGCGCAGCTCGACCTCGCCATCGACCAGCACCTGGCCCTCGCTGATGACCATCTTGGCCTCGCCGCCGCTGGTGACCAGGTCGGCCAGCTTGAGCAGCTGCTTGAGTTCGACGTACTCGCCGTCGAGGTCGAATTCGAGGATCTGCATGGTGGGGTATCCTTGGTAAGCGGGCGGGAAGGGCGCGTATTGTGCGCCAGCGCGACCCGGAAGGGGATGCGAATGGTTTCCTGTACGCATGGTTCAGGGAGAGTGCGGTATCATTCCGCTCTGAGTGAGTGAAATCTCCTCCGACCGAGCAGCGCCAGGGCACGCGATAAGAAGGGCGCCCAAAGCGCGGACCATCCCTTTTTTATCGCACTGCCATGCAGATGGCCGTGCCTTTGGAGTTCCCCATGTCCCAAGATTCCCAAGCGCCGCTGCAGTTCGCGCAGCTCGGCCTGTCCGAGCCCGTGATGCAGGCCGTCAGCGCCATCGGCTATGAAACCCCGTCGCCGATCCAGGCCGCCACCATCCCGGCGATGCTGGAAGGCCGCGACGTGCTGGGCCAGGCGCAGACCGGTACCGGCAAGACGGCGGCTTTCGCCCTGCCGGTACTGTCCAACATCGACCTGCAGCAGATCAAGCCCCAGGCCCTGATCCTGGCGCCGACCCGCGAGCTGGCCATCCAGGTCGCCGAGGCCTTCCAGTCCTATTCGTCGAAGATCCCCGGCTTCCGCGTGCTGCCGGTGTACGGCGGCCAGCCCTACGGCCAGCAGCTGTCGGCCCTGCGCCGCGGCGTGCACATCGTGGTCGGTACCCCCGGCCGCGTCATTGACCACCTGGACCGCGGCACCCTGGACCTGTCCGAGCTGAAGACCCTGGTGCTGGACGAAGCCGATGAAATGCTGCGCATGGGCTTCATCGACGACGTCGAAGCCGTGCTGAAGAAGCTGCCGGAGCAGCGCCAGGTGGCCCTGTTCTCGGCCACCATGCCGCCGCAGATCCGCCGCATCGCCCAGACCTACCTGCAGGATCCGGTCGAAGTCACCATCCAGGCCAAGACCACCACCTCGGCCAACATCCGCCAGCGTTACTGGTGGGTGAGCGGCATGCACAAGCTGGACGCGCTGACCCGCATCCTGGAAGTCGAGCCGTTCGACGCGATGATCATCTTCGCCCGCACCAAGGCCGGCACCGAGGAACTGGCCGGCAAGCTGCAGGCCCGTGGCCTGGCCGCTGCCGCCATCAACGGCGACATGCAGCAGGCCCAGCGTGAGCGCACCATCGCCATGCTGAAGGAAGGCAAGCTGGACATCCTGGTGGCCACCGACGTGGCCGCCCGTGGCCTGGACGTGGAGCGCATCAGCCACGTGCTGAACTACGACATCCCGTACGACACCGAAAGCTACGTGCACCGCATCGGCCGTACCGGCCGTGCCGGCCGCAGCGGCGAGGCGATCCTGTTCGCCACCCCGCGCGAGAAGGGCATGCTGCGCCAGATCGAGCGCGCCACCCGCCAGCCGATCGAAGAAATGCAGCTGCCGAGCGTGGAAGCGGTCAACGACACCCGCATCAACAAGTTCACCACGCGCATCAGCGAAACCCTCGGCGCCGGCGGCCTGGACTTCTACCGCCAGCTGCTGGAACGTTTCGAGACCGAGCAGAACGTGCCGGCCATCGAAGTGGCTGCTGCCCTGGCCAAGATGCTGCAGGGCGATACCCCGTTCCTGCTGCAGGCGCCGGTGCGTGCCCCGCGTGAAGAGCGTGCGCCGCGTGAGCGTTTCGACCGTGGCGACCGTCCGGAGCGTGGCGATCGCTTCGACCGCAACGAGCGTGGCCCGCGCTTCGAGCGTGGCCCGCGCCGTGAAGACGGCGAGGGTGGCTTCGAGCAGCGCCCGCGTCGTGACGTGCCGCCGCGCGGTGCGCCGGAGCAGGGCATGGAGACCTACCGCATCTCGGTCGGCCACCAGCACGGCGTGAAGCCGGCCAACATCGTCGGCGCCATCGCCAACGAAGCCGGCCTGGAAAGCCGTTTCATCGGCCGCATCGACATCCACGACGACTTCTCGCTGCTGGACCTGCCGGCGCAGATGCCGCAGGACGTGCTCTCGCACCTGCAGAAGGTGTGGGTGTCCGGCCAGCAGCTGCAGATGCGTGCGCTGGCCCCGGGTGAAGACACCAACCCGGCACCGCGTCCGTTCAAGCCGCGCTTCGACAAGCGTGGTCCGGGAGGTCCGGGCGGTCCGCGCCGTAGTGGTCCGGGTGGCCCGGGTGGTCACGGTGGTCCGGGTGGCGACCGCGGCGGTGACCGCGACAGCCGTCCGCCGCGTCGTGACGGCTTCAAGCCGCGCGGCCCGCGCAGCTACTGATCCACCGCGACGTGCCTGAACAACGCCAGCCCCCGGGCTGGCGTTGTCCGTTTCGGGCCACAAAAAGGGGGGCGGCTTCGCATGGTCCACACATGGGCAGCCATAGGCTGGCATAGTTGATCAAGGAGGTTGTCACGGCACATTCGGGGGATCCGGGATGGGTAGAGGCAAGGAGCAGCATCGGCGGCGGGTACCGATGACCCGTGGTCTGTGGGTGCGGTTTGTACTTCTGACGGGCATGGCGATCGGACTGGTCGGCCTGTCCGCGTTGATCCAGGAGCTGCAGGCGGCGTCCACCGCCTGGATTGCGGGCCAAGGGCACTGGTCGCGTGGCCAGCAGGATGCCACCGCCGCGCTCAGCCGTTATCTGGCACGCGGTGATGCGCATGATCTGGACGATGCGCGGCGCGCCCTGCACGTGCCGCTGGGCGATCTGCATGCGCGCCTGGCCCTGGAACAGCCCGAGCCGGACCTGGCGAAGGCGCGCGAGGGCTTCCTGCGCGGCGGCAACGCACGCGGGGACGTCTCGCGGCTGATTTTCTCGTTCCGTTACGCACGCGACCTCGGCGAGTTCAGTGAAGCCACCCGGTTGTGGCGGCAGACCGACACGCACCTGCTGGCCATGCAGGCGCTGATCGACGAACTGGACAATGTGCCGCCGCAATCACTGCAGCAGCCCCGCGTGCGCGACCACTACATGCAGCGTGTGCACGACGTGGACCTGCAGCTGCAATCGCAGGCCGAAGCATTTTCCCAGGCCCTGCTGCGCATGGCACATACGGTGCGCATCGCCACACTCATCGTCGGCGGCTTCTCCGTACTGATCATCACCCTGATGGCAGTAGCCCTGGCACGCCGGGTCGGCAAGGACTTGACCGAGCATGAAAGCCGCTTCCGCGCGGCCTTCTACCAGGCCAACGTGGGCATGCTGAAGCTGGATGCGGCCGGGCGGGTGATGGAGGCCAACCAGGCCATGGCGGACATCCTGGACTACCGCCGCGACGTGCTGCAGCAGATGGCGCTCGGCGACCTGTTGATGGATGGCGAGCTGGTGCTGGACGCTGACGGTCGCATCGACTGGGATCGCCAGCTGCGGCCGGGCGAACTGCGCTTCCGCCGCCGCGACGGCAGCCTGGTCTGGGGCCGCTGGAGCGGCACCGCCGTGCGCAGTGCCGGCGGCCGGCTGTCGGTGTTCTCCATCATCGAGGATGTCAGCCAGAACCATGCGCTGGCCCGTGAGATCGAGCACCACGCCAGCCACGATCCGCTCACCGGACTGATCAACCGCCGCGAGATCGAGCGGTTGCTGGAACGCGCGCTGCTGCAGGTCCGCTCGGAGGGCGGCACGCATTCGCTGTGCTACATCAACCTGGACCACTTCAAGCTGGTCAACGACAGCTTCGGCCACGCCGCGGGTGACCAGATGCTGCGTGGCTTCGCCGAGTACCTGGTGGGCGCGGTGCGCGACGGTGACTGGGTGGGGCGGCTGGGCGCCGACGAATTCGCGGTGTTCCTCGGCCGGGCCAGCCAGGACGAGGCCAAGCGCGTGCTGCAACGGCTGATCCGCAACCTGGGGCAGGCCACGTTCCCGATCAGCGAGGGCAGCCCGCAGCTGAGCTGCAGCATCGGCGTGGTGGAAGTGACCGCCGATGCGCCCGACGTGAACTGGCTGATGAGTGCTGCCGACAGCGCCTGCTATGCAGCCAAGCAGGCCGGCCGCAACCGCGTGCACTGCTTCAACGAGGACCGCCTCGCGCTGGACGAACGCCGCCACGAGGCCGAACGCCTGCAGCGGGTGAGCCGCGCGATGGCCGAGAACCGCATGCTGCTGTATGCCCAGCGCATCGCCAAGGTCGGCGATCCCGCCTACCTGCATTACGAGGTGCTGGTGCGCATGCGCGATGCCGACGGCGCGCTGCACCTGCCGGGCCAGTTCATGCCGGCGGTGGAGCGCTATGGCATGGCCATGGCGCTGGACCGCCATGTGCTTGGCCTGCTGTTCCGCCACCTGCAGGTGTGCCCGGCGCATGTACGCCAACTGGGCCTGTGCAACGTCAACGTGTCGGCGCAGTCGATCGCCGAGCCGAGCTTCCTGGCCTTCGTCTGCGACCTGCTGGAGCGCAACCGCGCGCTGGCGGCCAAGCTCTGCTTCGAAGTGACCGAGACGGCGGCGATCAGCAACCTGACGCAGGCGCGGGCGTTCATCGACGCGGTGAAGGCGCGGGGTTGCCGGATGGCGCTGGATGACTTCGGCTCGGGCCTGTCCTCGTTCGGGTATCTGCGGCAGCTGCCGGCGGACATCCTGAAGATCGATGGCGCGTTCGTGCGGGACATGGACACCGATGCGGTGAGCCGGGCGACGGTGCGGGCGATCAGCGAGCTGGGGCGCGAGCTGCAGATGGAAGTGGTGGCCGAGTGGGTGGAGACGGCCGAGGTGGCACAGACGCTGGCCGACATGGGGGTGGAGGGGCTGCAGGGCTATGTGATCGAGCGGCCGCAGCCGTTGGAGCGGTTGACGCTGGCCAACCAGCGGCCGGTGCGGCTGGTCGGCACCCAGGGCCCGCCGGGGTAGGGCTTTTCGGCAGGGCTTGCAGCCCTGCACCTGCTGCGAGCCAGAGCAACGTCGACGTCAAAAGCCTGCATTCCGTGGGATGGCGGGGCACTGTGGGTTTACGGCGTCCCCCTCAACCGGACCCACCCCGCCAACCCACGGAAAGCCAGCTTTTGACGTTGAGGTTGCCGGCCAGCGGCCGGAACTACCGCCTCTGCAGGTGCAGGGCTGCAAGCCCTGCCGACCAACACCCTCCAAATACCACCATTGGCCTACACATTCCTGGCTCATTCCGCTGCGATAATGCCCGCCAGGGGCGACGCGCAGCGGGCGCGGGCGTAAGCAGAAGCAGGATGTAGCGTGGTCGGCAGGCAGTGGCGTTACGGAACGGGGGCGGTGCTGGTCGTGTTGCTGATGGTGCTCGCCGCGCCATGGCTCGGCCATGCGCGAACGGTCGAAAACGGCCGCGATTACCTGCTGGTCGGCGCCGCCACCGATGAGCCCACCCCGCATCGCGCCTGCACGCCGGAGATGCTGTCCGGCGACCGCCAGCAGGTCACCGTCGAAGCGCCGCCCGAAGGCTGGTCCGGCGAGCCGCAGGCGCTGGATGTGTTCAACGTGTTCGCTGGCGAAGTGCGCCTCAAGCATGGCGACCGCGAGATCTGCGGCAACATGCACGACGCGCGCACCCGTGATTCGCGCTTCCGCGCCGGCATCGGCATGGTCGCGGTTCCGCCGGCCGGCAGCCATGAGCCGTTCGTGGTGTCCTGGCAGCGGCCGTTGAAGGCGCGCTGGGTGCCGACCCTGCTGCTCGGTGCGCCCAGTCCCGTGCAGCAGAACGACACCGCTCGCCTGCTGGTGCGCGCGGCCTGCATCGCCGTGGCCATCGCCCTGGCGCTGTCGGCGCTGATGGCCTTCCTGACCACGCGTGACCGCACGTTCCTGTTCTATATCGCCGCCACCGTGGTGCTGGTGCTGTGGCAGTCCATCCTTGGCGGACTCAGTGGCTACCCCGAACCGTGGCTGCCGATCGGCGATCGCGGTCCCTGGTGGCTGCTGTCGCTGACGGCGGCGACCTTGGCATTGGTGCTGCCCGCGCTGTGGCGGCTCAACGGCGGTGACCGCGTGCTGCCGCGTTCGCGCCTGGCCCAGCAGCTGCTGCTGTGGGGCCTGATCGGCGTGGCCGTGCTGGTGCCCTGGCTGCAGCGGGAGAGCCTGGCGGTGGTGGCGCGGGTGCTGCAGGCCTGCTTCGTCGGCGGCTGCCTGCTGTCGCTGGCCATGGGCGTGTGGGCGCGCGTGCGCGGCGATGCCTGGGCCGTGGCCGGGCTGGCCTCGCTGTCGCCGATGCTGGTGCTGGTGGTGGCCGATGCGACCCGCGCGCAGTGGCTGTTCGAATACCGGGTGGAGGCGCTGCAGCTGGCCGTCACCTGGCTGCTGATGATGGCCGCCTACGCGCTCAACCAGCGCCTGGGCCGGCTGCGCCAGCAGCGCGACGAGATGCGCCAGCTGGCCGAGACCGACATGCTGACCGGCCTGCCCAACCGCCGCGCCGGCCTGCAGCAGCTGGACCAGCAGCTGCAGCGGGTGCAGCGCGAGGGCGGCACGCTGGTCATCGGCTTCCTCGACATCGACCTGTTCAAGGACATCAACGACCGCCACGGCCATGCGGTCGGCGACCAGGTGCTGGTGGCCGTGGCCCAGGCCCTGCGTGCGGCCGTGCGCCACCAGGACGAGGTGGTGCGCATGGGCGGGGAGGAGTTCCTGCTGCTGCTGCCGGGCATGCCGCGCGAGCTTGCCGCCACCCGCCTGGAGCAGCTGCGCCAGCGCATCACCGAACTGTGCCAGGACCTGCAGGTGCCGGGCCTGGAAGTGACCGCCAGCATCGGCCTGGCGCAGTGGCGACCGGGCGAGGACGACCTGGCCGCGCTGCTGCGGCGGGCCGACCATGCCATGTACGTGGCCAAGCGCAGCGGTCGCAACCGGGTCTTCGACGGCGAAACCGTCGATCCATTGCTGCCGGCGTGACCCGGGCGGGGCGGGGATGGCCGATAATGGGGCCATGACCACCCGACTCAACAAATACATCGCCGAAACCGGCTTCTGCTCCCGCCGCGAGGCCGATCGCCTGATCGCCGCCCGCCGGGTCACCGTCAACGGCCACCCTGGCGGTACCGGCGCCGTGGTCGGCGAAGGGGACACCGTGCTGGTCGACGGCCAGCCGCTGCAGGTGCGCGTGGCCCGCAAGCCCGGCGCCCGCCGCCACGTCTATATCGTGCTGAACAAGCCGGTGGGCGTGACCTGCACCACCGAAAGCTCGGTCAAGGGCAACATTGTCGACTTCGTCGGCCACGAGCAGCGCATCTTCCCGATCGGGCGCCTGGACAAGGATTCCGAGGGCCTGATCCTGATGACCAGCAACGGCGACATCGTCAACCAGATCCTGCGTGCCGAGAACGGCCACCAGAAGGAGTATCTGGTCGCGGTCAACAAGCCGGTCACCGATGAGTTCCTGCGCGGCATGGCCCGCGGCGTGCGTGTCCACGACCAGATGACCCTGCCGTGCCGCACCTCGCGCATCGCCAAGTTCGGTTTCCGCATCACCCTGGAGCAGGGCCTGAACCGGCAGATCCGCCTGATGGCCGCCGCGTTCGATTACCGCGTCACCCAGCTGCGCCGCGTGCGCATCGACAACATCAAGATCGGTGCGCTGAAGCCGGGCCAGTGGCGCAACCTGACCGAGCAGGAACTGCGCGGGCTGCTGCCCAAGCAGCAGGACTGGTAATGCCGGCGGCTGGCCGGCCGTTCCGGTGAACGGAATGCCGGCCCGCATCAGCTAGACTCGGCGGTGACCTGCCGGAACATGACGCTGCATGATCAAGCCCGACAAGCCTGCCAACGAAGCCCAGCGCCTGGAAGCGCTCTACCGCTACCGCATCCTCGATTCGGATCGCGAGAAGTCCTTCGATGACCTGGTGGTCATCGCCAAGGCCGTGTGTGGCACCAGCATGGCCGCGGTCACCCTGATCGACGTTGAACGGCAGTGGTTCAAGTCGATCCAGGGCATCGATGCCGCCGAGAACCTGCGCAGCGAATCGATGTGCGGCCACGCCATCCTGGCGCCACGCGAAATCATGGTGGTGGAGGATGCGCAGCAGGACATCCGCTTCCACGACAACCCGGTGGTGACCGGCGATCCGCACGTGCGCTTCTACGCCGGTGCGCCCTTGATCAGCAGCGACGGCCTGCCGCTGGGCACGCTGTGCGTGTTCGATCCCAACCCGCAGCACCTGGCCCCGGACAAGGCCGAAGCGCTGGCCGCGCTGTCGCGCCAGGTCATGCTGGTGATGGAGCTGCGCCGCTTCGCACTGGATATCCAGAGCCACATGGTGCAGCGCGATGATTACGAACGCCTGCTGTCCGAGTACCACGACGTGCTGCTGGCGCAGAACGCCGACCTGACCGAACAGAGCCGCACCGACGCGCTGACCGGCCTGCCGAACCGGCGCGCGATGACCGCCGCCCTGCAGGACGCGGTGACCAGCGCCGATGGCCAGCCGCGGCAGACCTGCGTGGCCTTGGTCGACATCGACCACTTCAAGCACATCAATGATTTCCAGGGCCATGCCACCGGCGACCGGGTGCTGGCCGAGCTGGGCGTGCTGCTGCGCTCGCATTTCTCCGGCCGCGGCATGGCCGCGCGCTATGGCGGCGAGGAATTCGTGGCGCTGATGCCGGACGTGGACCTGCGCACCGCCGAACTGCAGTGCGAGTTCCTGCGCATGGCCGTGGCCGACCTGCCGCTGGGCTTCCCGGTGACGGTCAGCATCGGCGTGGCCCAATACCAGGCCGGCGAAACCACCGACCAGACCCTGGCCCGTGCCGACGCGGCGCTGTACCGGGCCAAGGGCAACGGCCGCAACCGGGTGGAACTGGCGCCTTAGAGCACCGCGTCGTGACGTGACCCGGACGATCCGCCCTGTGCGGATGACGGGCCCGTCGCAGCCCCTGCGATGCCCACGCCGCACCATGGAGTTCCCCCCTGCAAGGACGCCGCGCATGCTGCAGACCCTGGCCATCGCCCACTACCGTTCGCTGCACAACCTCGTGTTGCCGCTGCAGCAGTTGAACGTTGTCACCGGCGACAACGGCAGCGGCAAATCCAGCCTGTACCGTGCACTGCGCCTGCTGGCCGAAACCGCGCAGGGCGGGGTGGCCGCCGTGCTGGCCCGCGAAGGTGGCCTGGCGTCGGCGCTGTGGGCAGGCCCGGAGAAGATCGATCCTCGCGTGCTGCGCGGTGAGGTTCCGCTGCAGGGCAGCCCGCGGCAGGAGTCGGTGGGCTTGAAGCTCGGCTTCGCCACCGATGAATTCGGCTATGCCATCGATCTGGGCTACCCGCCCCCCAGCCGCTCCGCCTTCGCGCTCGATCCGCAGATCAAGGCCGAGGCGATCTGGGCCGGTCCCTTCCTGCGCAGCGCCAATCTGCTGGTGGACCGCCGTGGCGCGCTGGTACGGCAGCGCCACGGCGCCGGCTGGGACGTGGTCGATGACCGCCTGTCACTGTTCGACAGCCTGTTCACCCAGGTCGGTGATCCGCAGCGGATGCCGGAGGCCATTGCGCTGCGCGAGTACATCCGGCGCTGGCGCTTCTACGATCACTTCCGCAGCGATGCCGATGCGCCTGCGCGACAGCCGGCGATGGCCACGCGCACGCCCGTGCTGCACCACGATGGGCGTGACCTGGCAGCGGCCTGGGTCACGATCCTGGAAATCGGAGATCCGCAGGCGTTGGCACATACGGTCGACGACGCCTTCCCCGGGGCCACGGTCAGTTTCGATGAAGGTGACGGGCGACTGGTCCTGCGCTTCCACCAGCCCGGCCTGCTGCGACCGCTGTCGATGGCCGAGCTGTCCGATGGCACGCTGCGCTTCCTGCTGCTGGCCGCTGCACTGCACACGCCGCGGCCGCCGCCGCTGCTGGTGCTCAACGAGCCGGAAACCAGCCTGCATCCAGATCTGCTGCCAGCCTTGGCGCGATTGATCATCGCTGCCAGTGCGCGCAGCCAGGTCTGGGTGGTGTCGCATGCCAGCCGCCTGATCGCAGCGCTGGAACAAGCGCCGGACTGCCACTCGCTGCACCTGCACAAGGAACAGGGCCGCACACTGTTGAGCGGCCAGGGGTTGTTGGATGCCCCCGCATGGCATTGGCCACAGCGTTGAGGCGGCGCCTCACTCGGCGATGTTGCGCGCCTCGGCTGTGCCCAGGATCTCCGGGTGCTGCACCCGCTTGCGGCGGTTCAACAGCGGGTGCAGGAACACTGCACCGACGATGATCGCCACGCCCAGGTAGAACCACGGCGTCACTTCATGCTGTTCGCGCAGCAGCACCACCGCCAGCAGCACGGCATAGACCGGCTCCAGGTTGGTCACCAGCTGCACGGTGTAGGCGCTGAGATGGCGCAGGGCGACCAGGGCCAGGGCGAACGGCAGCAGCGTGCAGACCCCCGCCAGCACCAGCAGCAGGATGCCGTCGTGCAGGTCGGGCACCACCCACAGCGGGCTGGCCAGTGCCGGCAACAGGTACGGCAGCACCGGTGCCAGCAGGGTCAGGGTGAGGGTGCCGGCGCCCAGTTCCAGCGCGGTCACCGTCAGCGGGTCGGCATGGCTGACCATGCGCTTGTTGAGCGAGCCGAACACCGCCACCAGCAGCGCCGACAGCGCACCCACCAGCACGCCCAGGCGCATGCCATCGGGCACGCCGCCGACCACCAGGGCCACGCCCGGCAGCACCGCCAGGCCGAAGGCGAGTTCGCGCAGCTGGAACGGCCGCTTGGCCACCCAGGGTTCGATGATGGACGTGAACACCGGTGCCAGCGCGATGCAGGTGGCGGCCACCGAGGCATTGGCCAGCTTCACCGCGCCATAGAAGGTCAGCCAGTGCAGGGCGACCAGCGCACCGATGCCGGCATAACCGGCCACCAGCCGCAGGGGCAGGGTGCGCAGCCCGCGCCAGACGCGCGGCAGCAGGGCCAGCATCGCCACCACCAGCAGCATGCGCCACCACACCAGCGGCAGGGCGGGCAGGGTGATCAGCTTGCCGAGGATGGCGGTGACACCCCACAACAGGACACAGAAATGGATCTGCCAGAGCGCTTTGCGGGTGTCGGGGGTCGTCATCCGTGTATTGTGCGGCAAGCACGGGGCGGCCGGCGATGGTGAGGGCCGCCTGCTGCATTCCGTCCACGGAGTCCCTGCCATGCCTGCCGACCGTTTGCTGCGGGGTTGGGCCGCGCTGACCGCGCTGGTCGCCGCCACCTCACTGCTGCTGCAGTACCTGTTGCTGGTCAACGGCCCCGGCGGCAGCGTGGGCATCGCCGCAGCGACGCTGCAGTTCTTCGGCTACTTCACCATCCTCAGCAACCTGGCCGTGTGCCTGGGCTGCCTGCGCCTGGCATCGGGGCGGACGTTGAGTGCGACCCCGGCGGCGCTGCTGGCGCTGTGCATCGGCGTGACCGGCCTGGTCTATGCGGTGGCCCTGCAGGGGCTGTGGCAGCCCACCGGCCTGCAGTGGTGGGTCGACATGGGCCTGCACTACGCCGTGCCGCTGCTGTACCTGGGCGGCTGGCTGCTGCTGTTGCCGCATGGAAGCCTGCGCTGGCGCGCGCTGGGCAGGGTGCTGCTGGTGCCGGTGGCCTACCTGGGCTGGGCGATGCTGGTGGCCGCGCTGACCGGGCAGCCCCCGTATCCCTTCCTGGAATGGCAGCGGATCGGCCCTGCCGCGTTCGCGCTCAACGTGCTGCGCGTGGCCGGCGTGTTCGTGCTGGGCTGGACGCTGCTGTGGGCGCTGGATCGCTGGTGCCGTCGCTGAGCCGCTGCAGGGCCATCGCCGCGGCGGGATTGCGTGCCTTGCCCGCGCCGATGCACAGCAGGTAGACCTCGCGCGGCTGCGGCACCGCCGGTTCGGCGAGGCAGGGCAGGTCGTCCACGGGTTCGCCGCGTGACCAGCGCCGCGCACGTTCGGCCCAGCGTTGTTGCTGCGGACGCGGCAGGCCTTCGCGCAGGCGCGCCTGGCTGCGCTTGATCCGCGCGTAGACGAAGCCGGCGCTGACGTCGCCGTGCAGCGCGGCCTCGTCACTGTCCTCGATCACCAGGGCCACGCCATGACGGCGCGCGGCGGTGACAAGGTCGGGGCCATGCACCTGCGCGTTGCGCACTTCCAGCGCGTGCTGCAGCGGCATGCCCTGCAGCGTCTTCGGCAGCGCGGCCATCAGCGCTTCCAGTGCCACCGCATCGGCCGGGTGCTTCGGGTCAAACTGCCACAGCAGCGGACCCATCCGATCACCCAGCGCCAGCGCGGCCTGCAGGAACGGCGCAGCCGCGTCGACGGTGGAGGACAGGTCGCGGCGCTGCACGAGGTAGCGTGGCGCCTTCAACGAGAATCGGAAGCCGTCCGGCGTCTGTGCCGCCCACTGCGCGCACTGCGCTTCGGTGGGCGTGCGGTAGAACGTTCCGTTGATCTCGATGCAGCGCAGCGCGTGGCTGGCGTGCGCAAGCTCCTCGCGCTGCGGCAGGCCTTCGGGGTAGAACATGCCACCGCGCCACTCGGGGAACACCCAGCCGCCGATCCCGCAGCGGATCGCGGCGGGCGTCACTGGCCGTGGTCCGCGCGCCAGGGATCGTAGCTGCCGAACCACCACAAATAGCCTTCGGGATCGGCGCAGGCGTAGCCCCGGCCGCCGTAGTCCTGGTCGGCGATGTCGATGACGATGCGGGCGCCGGCCGCCTTGGCCCGCGCGTAGTGCGCGTCCGCATCGGCGACGATGACGCAGGCGCTCTGGGTCTGCCGGCCGCCGACTTCGTCGGGCATCACCGCCAGCTTCGACCACTCACCGCCGTTGCTGGCCGAGCCGAGCATGATCATGCCGCTGCCGAACACCAGTTGCGCGTGGAGGACCGTCTCCCCTTCGGCGTACACCGCCTGGGCATGGAAGCCGAACGCGCGCTGCAGCCAGTCGATGGCGGCCCGTGCGTCGCGGTAGCGCAGGCACGGAATGATGGTCGAACCGGTGCTGGATGGATCGCTGTGGACCATGACACCCCTCCTATGGCACAGGGCAGGATCGGCCGACGGCCGTTACCATCGCGCGAAACCCCGGTGACGGCCTGCACATGGTCGCAACCCCTGTTCGGAGATGGTGCTGGATGAACAACTGGATTGGAGGCGCCGTGCTGCTGGCCTGCGCGACGATGGCGAATGCGGCCGAGACCGCGCCGACCCCGGCGCAGCTGCAGGACCTGGATGCGACCGTCGAGCGCGTGCGCACGCAGTTCGACGTGCCCGGCGTGTCCGTGGCCGTGGTCAAGGATGGCAAGGTCGTGCTGGAGCGCGGCTGGGGCGTGCGTGAGCTGGGCAAGCCGGCGCCGGTACAGGCCGATACCCTGTTCGCCATCGCCTCCAACACCAAGGCCTTCACCGCCACCTCGCTGAACCTGCTGGCCGAGGACGGCAAGCTGAAGATGGACGACAAGGTGATCGATCACCTGCCGTCGTTCCGCATGTCCGATCCGTTCGTGACCGGGCAGATGACCCTGCGCGACCTGCTTTCGCACCGCAGTGGCCTCAGCCTGGGCGCAGGCGACCTGCTGTTCTGGCCGACCACCTCCTACAGCAATGCCGAGGTGGTGCAGCGGCTGGGCCAGGTGCCGCTGAAGGGCGGTTTCCGCGAGCGCTATGCCTACGACAACATCCTCTATGCGGTCGCCCAGCAGGTGATCGAGAAAGTGTCGGGCATGAGCTACCAGCAGTTCCTGCAGACCCGCATCTTCGACAAGGTGGGCATGGCCGGCACGCGCTACAACGCCGACCACCTGCAGGCCGGCGACAACGCAGCGGTCGGCCACGCCAAGTACGATTTCAAGGATCTGCGTACCGTTGCGCCGCTGACCTGGTCGAACAACGCCGGTGCCGGCGGCATCTATTCCAGTGCGCATGACATGGCGCGCTGGATGCAGGTGCAGCTGGCCGAGGGCGCGCTGGCCGATGGCACGCCGCTGTTCAGTGCCAAGACCCAGAAAGAGATGTGGCAGATGATCACGCCGCAGGCCATCGCCGCGCCGAGCGTGCCCGAGCTGGAGCCGGCGCGCGCCAACTTCGCCGGCTATGGCGAGGGCTGGAGCCTCAGCGACTACCGTGGGCAGAAGCTGGTCTGGCATACCGGCGGCTGGCCGGGCATGGTCTCGCGCCTGACCCTGGTGCCGGGGCAGAAGCTGGGCGTGGTGGTGCTGACCAACCAGGAATCGGGCGCGGCGTTCAATGCCATCACCCTGAGCGTGCTCGATGCCTACCTGGGCGGCGAGAAGCATGACTGGGTCGACGCCTACGCCAAGGGCGTGGCGAAGGGCCAGGACAAGGCCGATGAAGCCTGGGCCAAGCACCAGGCCGAGCGCGCCAAGGGCAGCACGCCGTCGCTGCCGCTGGCCGCCTATGCCGCCACCTACCGTGACCGCTGGTATGGCGACATGGTGGTGTCGGCCGAGGGCAAGGGCCTGCGCCTGCGCTTTGCCAAGACCGCGCAGCTGACCGGCCGCCTGGAGCACTGGCAGCACGACACCTTCATCGTGCGCTGGGATGACCGCTCGCTCAACGCCGATGCGTTCGTGAACTTCAGCCTGGACCCGGACGGCAAGGTGCGCGAAGTGCGCATGCAGTCGATCTCGGACCTGACCGATTTCAGCTTCGATTTCCAGGACCTGCTGTTCACCCCGGTCAAGCAGTAAGGGTAGTGCCGGCCGCTGGCCGGCATGACCAAGAACGTTGCCCGATCACCTGGTTGCCGGCCAGCGGCCGGCACTACCGCCCCCGGTGTACGGGGGCAGCGCCGCAGGCGCGGGGGTGAGGGTGTTGATGAGTGGGGCCCGCGGTTCGCGCAGCGAACGGTGGGAGCGTCAGCGCGAATGCGCGGACGCGTACCCGGCCAGCGGCCGGCACTACCGCCCCCGGTGTACGGCGTCAGCGCCGCAGGCGCGACCTGGGCGCGGCACACACACCGTCCATGGGATAATCCCCGCGCTGATCTGGCGAGGGAATGTGATGTTTCGTTGGTTTGAATCCCTGATTCCGGTGTTCCCGGCCGTGGACGGCCGCATGCCGCCGCAGAAGGTGCTGCCGTTCTACCTGCACTACCTGCGCCCGGTGTGGCCGGTGCTGCTGGCCACCCTCATCGCCGGCCTGCTGCTGGCGCTGGTGGAAGTGGCGATGTTCGATTACCTGGGTCGCATCGTCGACATGGTCGCCGAGCAGCCCGGTGCCGGTTTCTTCCAGCGCCACGCCAACGAGCTGGGCTGGATGCTGTTCATCACGGTCATCGCACGGCCGATCCTGGTCGGCCTGCACAACCTGCTGGTCAACCAGGCCATCGTGCCGGGCCTGAGCAACCGCTCGCGCTGGCTGATGCACAACTACGTTGTGCGGCAGAGCCTGAGTTTCTTCCAGAACGATTTCGCCGGCAGCGTCGCCAACCGGGTGATGCAGACCGGTACGTCGCTGCGCGAGTCGGCCGTGCAGATGGTCGATTCGCTCTGGTACATCGTGGTCTACACCGGCACCGCGCTGTACCTGTTCGCGCAGGCCGACTGGCGCCTGATGGTGCCGCTGATCCTGTGGCTGCTCGCCTATGCGGTGATCCTGGCCTACTTCGTGCCGCGCGCGAAGCAACGCGCATGGATCGCCTCGGAGGCGCGTTCGAAGGCGATGGGCCGCATCGTCGACGGCTACACCAACATCCCGACGCTGAAGCTGTTCGCCCATGGTGGCCGCGAGCAGGCCTACGTGGCCGAGTCGATCCAGGAACTGGCGGTCAAGCACCGCGCGCAGACCCGCATCACCACCGGCATGGACCTGACCATCGCCATCGTCAACGGCTTCCTGATCGCCGGCACCTGCGGCCTGGCGCTGTGGCTGTGGAACGGCGGGCACATCACCGTGGGCGCGATCACCCTGGCCACCGGCCTGGTCATCCGCATCCACAACATGTCCGGCTGGATCATGTGGACCATCAACGGCATCTTCGAGGACATCGGCACGGTGCAGGATGGCATCACCACCATCGCCCAGCCGCTGACCGTGCAGGACCGCGAGGACGCGGTGCCGCTGCAGGTGGCCCACGGTGGCGTGCACTTCCAGGACATCCACTTCCATTACGGCAAGAAGGGCGGGGTGATCGCCGGCCTCGACCTGGTGGTGAAGCCGGGCGAGAAGATCGGCCTGGTCGGACCGTCCGGCGCCGGCAAGTCGACCCTGGTCAACATCCTGCTGCGCCTGTACGACCTGGAAAGCGGCCGCATCCTGATCGACGGGCAGGACATCGCCCACGTCACCCAGGAAAGCCTGCGCCAGCAGATCGGCGTGGTCACCCAGGACACCTCGCTGCTGCACCGTTCGATCCGCGACAACCTGCTGTATGGCCGCCCCGACGCCAGCGACGAGCAGCTGCGAGCGGCCGTGGCCAAGGCGCGTGCCGAGGCCTTCATCGACACGCTGGTGGACGGGCAGGGGCGTCGTGGCTATGACGCGCATGTCGGCGAGCGCGGCGTGAAGTTGTCCGGCGGCCAGCGCCAGCGCATCGCCATCGCCCGCGTACTGCTGAAGGACGCACCGATCCTCGTGCTGGACGAAGCTACCTCGGCGCTGGATTCGGAAGTGGAAGCGGCGATCCAGGACAGCCTGGACGAGCTGATGGGCGGGAAGACGGTGATCGCCATCGCGCACCGCCTGTCGACCATCGCGCGCATGGACCGGCTGGTGGTGATGGACCAGGGCCGCATCGTCGAAACCGGCACCCATGCCGAGTTGATCGCCGCCGGTGGCCTGTACGCGCGCCTGTGGGCGCGGCAGACCGGTGGGTTCGTGGCGGCCGAGCAATAACCGTTTCGGGGTCAGAGCCCTCTCTGCGAGAGGGATCCTACCCCGGCCATGCATCCCTTGGGGTCGGATCCCTTTCCGCAGGAAAGGGCTCTGACCCCGGTGTGTTTCCGGAGACCCGCATGATCCACCCGCTACGCCCTTTGCTGCTCGCGCTTGCCCTGGTCAGTTCAACCGCGGCCGCCGCGCCAGCCCCCGTGCACGGCGACTCGCTCGAGCAGGTGGTCCTGCTCAGCCGCCACAACCTGCGCGCGCCGCTGGTGTCCTCGGGCACGCTGGCAGAAGCCACGCCGCACGCGTGGACGACGTGGGACGTTGCCGCTGGCGAGCTGACCACCAGGGGCGGCGTGCTGGAGGTCTACATGGGCCGCTACCTCGGCCAGTGGTTGCGCACGCAGCAGCTGCTACCGGCCACCGGCTGCCCGCAGGCCAGTGACTTCCACGCGCTGGCCAACAGCCTGCAGCGCACCCAGGCCACGGCACAGTTCTTCATTGCCGGCGCCTTCCCCGGTTGCCACGTCACGGTGGAACAGCGTCGGCCGCTGGGCACGATGGATCCGCTGTTCGACCCGGTGATCCATCGCGACGACGCCGGTTTCCAGCGCCGCGCCCTGCGTGCCATGCAGAAGGCCGAATCAAAGGCGCGTTTGGGCCCGGATCTGCAGGTGGTGGAGGACGTGGTGGAATACGCGGCCTCGCCAGCCTGCACGGGACGCAGCCACTGCACGCTGCGTACGGGCGACAGCAAGTTCCGCGCGGAAGCGGGCAAGGAGCCGGGGGCGTCTGGTTCGCTGGCGCTGGCCAATGGCATGGTCGATGCGCTGCTGATGGAGGATTACCAGAACGCGACGGGTACTGCGGCCGGTTGGGGCAGGCTGCACGACGATGCGCAGTGGCAGGCGCTGGCGCGGGTGCGCAATGCTTACCAGGACATCCTGTTCGGCACGCCGGAGGTGGCGCGCGATGTGGCAGCGCCGCTGCTGTCGCACATCGGTGGCGTGTTCGCTGATCCGCAGTCGCCGAAGGTAAGCCTGCTGGTGGGCCACGATTCCAACATCGGCTCAGTGCTGGCGGCGCTGGGTGCCTCTGATTACACGCTGCCGGGCCAGCGGGAGAAGACGCCGATCGGCGGCCTGCTGCAGTTCGAACGCTGGCGTGGGCAAAGCGGCGAAGCGCGTTATCGGCTGGTGTACGTCTATCCGACGCGCGCACAGTTGCGTGACGCGGTTCCATTGAGTGATGCACAGCCGCCGGGGCGGGTGGAGCTGGCGCTGCCGGGATGCGGGGAGGACGGATGCAGTGACGAGCAGTTCGAGCGTCTGTTGCATCCAGCGGTGAAGTGAGTGCCATCCACGCATGGCGTGGATCTACTGGCAAAACGGGAACATCCATGCCACGCGTAGATCCACGCCATGCGTGGATGCGGTGCAGTAGATCCACGCCATGCGTGGATGCGGTCCAGTAGATCCACGCCATGCGTGGATGGACCCATCCGCAGTGCGGACCAACGGTCCGCACCCACCATCGGGAGGCCGTAGATCCACGCCATGCGTGGATGAACCCCATCCAGGATCGCCGAACATAAAAAACGGCCCGGGTCTCCCCGGGCCGTTCCATTTCCATCTCACATCAAACCAATCACTCGATCGGCTGGTCCAGCATCAGCTGGCGTGCGAAGCGCACCGGCGGCGCGCCGTAGGACAGCATCTGGTCGTGGTACGCCTTCAGGTTGAACTTGTCGCCCAGCTTGTCCTGCATCGCCTTGCGGGTGTCGAAGTGTTCCTGCGCACCGACGAAGTAGGTCGGCAGCTGTGCCGAGGTCAGCTGCGCGCGCACCCACTTGCCCGAGGCTTCGCTTTCCTGCTGGAACGCGTCGTGGGTCATCAGGTGCATCGCCTTCTCGCGATCCCAGTTGTCCACGTGCACGCCCTGGTCGAGGATCGCGTTGGAGATCGTGCGCAGGTAGAACTTCAGCTGCACCAGGTGGAACAGCGGGTCGTTGTTGAGGTAACCCTGCTCCTGCATCATGCGCTCGGTGTAGACCGCCCAGCCTTCGGCAAACAGGCCCGAACGCAGCACCGCACGCAGGGTCGACGGGAACTTGGCCGAGTGCCAGCCTTCCAGGTAGTGGCCCGGGGTGCCTTCGTGGATGCTCAGCAGGTGGATCATGCGCGAGTTGTACTCACGCAGGAACGAGTCGACCTGCTTGTCATTCCAGTCGTCCGGAATCGGCGAGACGGCGTAGAAGGTCTTCAGGTTCTTGTCCAGCGGGCCCGGCGAATCGCAGTAGGCTACGGCCACGCCGCGCTGGAATTCCGGCATCAGGATGATATCGACCGGCGCATCGGGCAGGGTCATCAGGTCGTGTTCGCGCACGAACGCGGTGGACTGCTCCAGCGCGGCCTTGGCATCGTCGACCACCTTGTCGCGCGCCGGCTTGTCGGCGTAGGCCAGTTCCAGCGCGGCTTCGATGGCCTTCTGCTGCTGCTCGTCGGTCGGCTGCGCCGGCATTTCCGGCGCGCCCGGCTTGTCCTTCAGCACGGTCTGCGCGATGCCGTACATATCCTCGCGCACGCGCTTGAGTTCGGCGCGCGCACGCTCACCGATCTCCTGGCGCGACAGCGAGGAGTTCAGCGCGAACTTCAGCTTCTGGTCGTACTTTTCCGCACCGATGCGGAAGTCACCCTTGGCGTTCGGCACCAGGGTCTTGTCCAGCCAGGTCTGCTGCTCGTCCACGGCCTTCTTCAGGCCGTCGATGGCGGCCTGCAGGCGCTGCTGGTCGGCCTGCGGCAGTTCGCCGATGTGCGGGGTGATGAAGGTATCGACGATGCTGAGGATGCCCTTGTTCTGCTTGGCCACCGTCTCGGCATGGATCTTCGGCACGCGTGCCGGGTCCAGGTTCTCGCGGGCCTGGGCGAAGATCGCCGGCAGCTTTTCCATGCGCGCGGTGGCCGACTTCAGGCGGTCGGGCAGCGGTGCGAATTCGCGCGCCATCAGGCCGTACAGGGCACTGCCGGCCAGGCCGTTGTAGACCTGCGGGTCCCACTTGCCGGACTGCAGCACTTCGCTGTTCCAGATTTCCGACTGCAGCTGGTTGCGCAGGATCGCCGCATCGACCTGGTTCTCGCGGCCGAGCTTGGCCACGTCGATCTTGTCCAGTTCGGCGAGCAGGCCCTTGTAGGCGGCCACGGTCTTCTGCTGGCCGGCCGCGCTCAGGTCGTCGATCTCGCTGTCATAGCGGTGGTCGCCGATCTGCGTGGCGCTGACCGGGGACAGCTGCATCCAGGTGTCCAGCGCACGCTTGGACAGGTCAGCGAAGGCGGCATCGACCGCCGCGTCGCCGGCCTGCTGGCTGGCGGCCGGGGTGGAACCGTTGGTCGGGGCGTCGGCCGGCTGGCAACCGGCCAGGGCGGCGACCAGGGCAAGGGCAAGGAGATGCGGGCGCATCGGCGTTCCTGTACTGGGATCAATCCCCGAGCATAGGGCGCACGGGGCGCTTTGTCCCCCTGCCATAGGCTTACCATGGGCGCTGGCAGGAATCCCAGGCCCCGGAGGGCAACCATGCAGGTTCAAGGAAGAAGCGTTTTCACCCGTCGCGGCGCGGCCGCAGCCGTGCTGCTGGCTCTGGCACTGTCCGGATGCGCGGCGCAGGGCGACCACGCAGCAGCCGCCGGCGGCGCAAGCGCCGAAGCCGTGGCCTCACCGGACGGCGCGTTCCTGGCCTACGAGCACGACGTGCACGTGCAGCTGGAAGCCACGCAGATCGCAGCGCGCATCCAGCAGGTCACGCAGGCCTGCCAGGCGGCGAAGTTCGGCGATTGTGCGGTGCTGGAAGTCGACCAGCGCAGCGGCGAGCGCCCCAGTGGCGAGGTCAAGGTGCGCACCGCGCCGAAGGGCGTGGAGCCGCTGATTGGCCTGGCCGGTGAAGGCGGGCAGGTACAGGCGCGTAATACCCGCGCCGAGGATCTGGCCCAGCAGGTGGCCGATACCGCGCTGACCAAGGCCCGACTGGAAAAGGAACATGCGCGCCTGCTGTCCTACCAGGACCGCAAGGATCTGAAGATCGAGGAGTTGATGGCGATCACCACCCGCCTGTCGGAAATCGAAGCGGGCGTGGAGCAGGCCAACAAGGATGCCGCGCAGCAGCGCCGTCGCATTGATACCCAGCTGGTGACGCTGCACTTCGACACCACGTCGGGCCAGCGCAGCCGCAGCGAAATCGGTGAAGCGCTGAGTGAATCGGGCAACATCCTCAGCCTCAGCGTCGCGTTCCTGATCCGCGCGGCGGCGGCCCTGCTGCCGGTCGCCATCGTGGCGCTGCTGGCCGGCTGGGCCATCCGCGCATGGCTGCGCAGGCGCCGTCGCAAGGCGTGATCGAACGCAGGGGGTAATGCCGGGCCATGCCCGGCGAGCCCTCAGCCTTCGTCGGTCTCGTATTCGACGAACACATCCAGTTCCAACGCCAGCTCCTGCACCGCATCGCGCACCTTCTGCGCGGTGCTTTCGTTGCCGACTTCCACTTCCAGTTCGTGGATGCCCGGGCCGATGTCATCGGACAGCCCGGCCGAGCTGGAGTCGTCGTCATCCATGTGCGGCATCAGGTCGTCGGTTTCTTCGACATGTTCGATGCCGTCCAGGCCCAGCAGCAGATCGCTGATGGCGCGGGCGTCGTCTTCGGTTCCGGTGATGCGCAGTCGCAGCATTGCCATGGCAGGTACACGGTGTGGGGTTGCCTGCAGCCTAGCCAGCGGCGGGCAAAGACCGGGTGAGGGTGCAGTCAGCCGGCCGTGGGTGGGCGCCCGAGCAGGCTGTCGGGCAGGGCCGGGATGGGCGTACGTTCGTCCTGCGCCTGGGTCAGCAGCCAATCGATGAACAGCCGCGCCGCCGGGCTGGGTGGCTGCGCTTCGGCATGCACCACGTAGTAGGCATAGCGCGCCTTCAGTGCCGGGCCAGGCAGGCGCACCACTTCATAGCGCTGCAGGTAGGGCTGGGCCACATGCGTGCGCGCCAGCACCGCGCCCATGCCGTACACCGCCGCGCGCATCGCATCGGTGCTGTCGGCGAACGTGTGCATCGGCGGCAAGGGCGAGGGCGGCCGCACGCCGGCATGGCGGAACCAGTCGCGCCAGCCCTGCGGCGAGAGATCGGTCAGCAGCGGCAGCGCGGCGATGCGCGCCGGATCCTGCAGCGCTTCCACGCCGGGCAGCGCCGGCGAGGCCACCGGGAACAGGCTGTCGTCCATCAGGTGCTGCGCATGCAGGCCGGGCCACTGGCCCAGGCCGTAGCGGATGCCGACCTCGGGGCCGTTCTCGTCGTAGCGGTCCAGGCCGCTGCCGGTGTGCAGTTCGATGCGGATGTGCGGATGGGCCTGGGTGAAGCGCGGCAGGCGTGGCAGCAGCCAGCAGTAGGACAGCGAGCGCAGCGTGGCGATCCGCAGCGGCACGCTGTCCGCATCCGGCTGCAGGTGGTGGGCCACGGCGGCGACATCGGTGAACGCGGCGCTGGCGGCGTCGGCCAGCTGCCGGCCTTCGGCGGTCAGGCGCACGCCGCGCGCGTGGCGCAGGAACAGGCGCACCTCGAGCACCTCCTCCAGGCGGCGCACGTGGTGGCTGACCGCGCTGGCGGTCAGGTGCAGCTCCAGCGCGGCCTGGGCGAAGTTCTGGTGGCGTGCGGCCACCGCGAACACGGCCAGCGCGGGGAGCAGGGAGGGGCGTAGCTGCATGTCGAGCCTCAAACCATATTTGTGGCTGGCAGCGATACTACGCGCTTGTGCAGCGGGCGTCTGCGGATGATCCTGTTGGCCCAGACACAGCGCAGGCGCAGGACGGAGGCAGGGCATGAACGCGGTACCGCAGGTGGCAGAACGCGATTGGCGCACCCCCTTGGAATTGACCCTGCTGGGCGCGATCTGGGGCTGCTCGTTCCTGTTCATGCGCGTGGCGGTGCCTTCGTTCGGCCCGTTCGCGCTGGTCGAAGTCCGTCTGGTGCTGGGCGCGCTGGTGCTGATGCCGTTCCTGTGGCGCGCCCGTGCGCAATTCCCGCCGCGCCGCTGGTTGTGGCTGGCCCCGATCGGCCTGATCAACTCGGCGCTGCCGTTCGTGCTGTTCGCCTATTCGGCCGAGCAGGCACCGGCGGCCATCGGCGCGATCTGCAATGCGATGACCGTGCTGTTTGCTGCGCTGATCGCCTTCCTGTTCTTCGGCGAGAAGATCGGCGTGCGTCGCGCCAGTGCGCTGCTGGTCGGCTTTGCCGGCGTGGTGGTGCTGGCCACGGCCAAGGTATCGGGCCTGAGCATCGGCATGGCCGTGCTGGCCGGCGCTGCGGCTTCGCTGCTGTACGGGCTGGGCGTGAACCTGGTGAAGCGGCACATGACCGGCTTGCCCTCGGCCGCCGCGGCTGCCGCGACGCTGGGCTGCGCCTCGCTGTGGATGCTGCCGATGGCGGTGACGCACTGGCCGCAGGCGGCGATCCCGGGCAAGGCCTGGGGCGCAGCGATCGCGCTGGGCGTGGCCTGCACCGGCCTGGCGTTCCTGATGTTCTACCGCCTGATCGGCCGCATCGGCCCCTCGCGCGCGTCAACGGTGACCTATCTGATCCCGCTGTTCGGCGCGGCGTTCGCGTGGTTGTTTCTGGGCGAGCCGGTGACCCTGCAGATGCTGATCGCCGGCGGCCTGATCCTCGGCAGCGTGGCCGTCAGCCAGAAGGGCTGAGCGCGCCGACACAACGGTAGTGCCGGGCGCTGCCCGGCAGCCCTTTTCCGCGCCTGCGGAGAGGTGTCACTTTCTTTGCTCGTGCAAAGAAAGTAACCAAAGAAACACGCCGCCGTCCGCGAGCCGGCGTGCTGCGCCCGCCGGTCGGGGGGGGGGGGGGGGGGGGGGGGGGGGGGGGGGGGGGGGGGGGGGGGGGGGGGGCGCCCCCCCCGC
>NZ_JBRRCR010000047.1:0-30659 GCF_056759115.1 Stenotrophomonas sp. STEN087
ACAACCGGCCGCCCCACTCCCCCGGCCGGGCGGCGCGGGCGGTCCGGGCGCCCGCGGGCCGCCCCCCGGGGGGCGCGCGCCCCGCCCCCCCCGGCACTACCCGACGGATTGAGGGCCGTATACGTCAGCCGCGGCTGCGCGCCGGGGCACCGTTGGCCTTGTAGTAGGGCGCGGTGCTGCGGGCCAGCGGGGTGCGGCCACGGATCACGTCGGCCAGCTTCTCGGCAATCATGATGGTCGGCGCGTTGAGGTTGCCGGTGACCACCTGCGGCATGATCGAGGCATCGACGATGCGCAGGCCGTCCAGCCCGTGTACGCGGCCCTGGCCATCGACCACCGCCATCGGGTCATCGGCGTGGCCCATCTTGTTGGTGCACGAGGGGTGGTAGGCGGTCTCGGCGTGCTCGCGCACGAAGCCATCGATCTGCGCATCGGTCTGCAGCTCGCGGCCGGGCGAGATCTCGCGGCCGCTGTACGGTGCCAGCGCCGGCTGCGCGAAGATCTCGCGGGTGATGCGGATGGCCGCGCGGAACTCGCGCCAGTCCTGCTCGTGGGACATGTAGTTGAACAGGATGCTGGGGTGCACGCGCGGATCCTTGGACACGACCTGGACGCGGCCGCGGCTGGGCGAGCGCATCGAGCCGACATGCATCTGGAAGCTGTGCGCCTTGATCGGGTTGGAGCCGTTGTAATTGATGGCCACCGGCAGGAAGTGGTACTGCAGGTTCGGCCAGTCGAAGGCCTCGTCGCTGCGGATGAAGCCGCCGGCCTCGAACTGGTTGCTGGCGCCGATGCCGGTGCCCAGGAACAGCCATTCGGCACCGATGGCCGGCTGGTTGTGCAGCTTCAGTGCCGGGGCCAGCGACACCGGCTTCCTGCATTCGTACTGCAGGTACATCTCCAGGTGATCCTGCAGGTTGGCGCCGACGCCGGGCAGGTGGTGCACCAGGTCGATGTCCAGGCTGCGCAGCAGATCGGCCGGGCCGACGCCGGAGCGCTGCAGGATCTGCGGCGAGGCGATGGCGCCGCCACACAGCAGCACTTCGCGGCGGGCGGTGGCGCGCTGCGGCTGGTCGTTGTGCAGCCACTGCACGCCCAGCGCGCGCTTGCCCGAGAACAGGATGCGGTCGGTGAGGGCGTGGGTGACGATGGTCAGGTTCGGGCGCGGCCTGGCCAGGTCCAGGTAGCCGCGGGCGGTGCTGGAGCGGCGACCCGTCGGCGTGACCGTGCGGTCCATCGGGCCGAAGCCTTCCTGCTGGTAGCCGTTGAGGTCATCGGTGCGCGGGTAGCCGGCCTGCACGCCGGCTTCGACCATCGCGGCGAACAGTTCGTTGTTGCCGGCCTTGGGCGTGGTCACCCGCAGCGGGCCGTCGCCGCCGTGGTAGTCGTTGGCGCCGATGTCGCGGGTTTCGGCCTTGCGGAAGTAGGGCAGGCAGTCCAGGTAGGTCCAGTCTTCCAGGCCCGGCATGCTGGCCCAGTGGTCGTAGTCCATGGCGTTGCCGCGGATGTAGCACATGCCGTTGATCAGCGACGAGCCGCCCAGGCCCTTGCCGCGCCCGCAATCCATGCGGCGGTTGTTCATGAAGGGCTCCGGGTCGGTCTTGTACGCCCAGTTGTAGCGCTTGCCCTGCAGCGGGTAGGCCAGAGCAGCCGGCATCTGGGTGCGGAAGTCGAGGCGGTAGTCCGGGCCACCGGCTTCCAGCAGCAGCACGCTGACATCGGCATCCTCGGTGAGGCGGGTGGCCAGCACGTTTCCGGCCGAACCGGCGCCGATGATGATGTAGTCGTACTCGTTGGGGGTGCTCATGGTTGTTCTCCTGCGGGCCGGGACGCGCGTTGCGCAGCTCTCCCGGCGGAATGTCGATCCGGCGTTCGCGCCGGGCGGCTGGCTCAGGGCGCGCTGATCAGAGCACGCTGATCAGAACACGCTGGCGTAGTCGCCCAGTTCGACCTGCACCGACTTGATGCGGGTGTAATGGCCCAGCGTGGACAGGCCGTTCTCGCGGCCGACGCCGGATTGCTTGTAGCCGCCGACCGGCATTTCCGCGGGGGATTCGCCCCAGGTGTTGATCCAGCAGATGCCGGCTTCGAGGCGGTGGATGATGCGGTGGGCGCGGCTGATGTCACGGCTGACCACGCCGGCGGCCAGGCCGAAGGTGGTGTCGTTGGCGCGGCGCACGGCTTCGTCCTCGTCGTCGTAGGCGAGGATGCTCATGACCGGCCCGAAGATCTCCTCGCGGACGATGGTCATGTCATCGCGGCAGTCGGAGAACACGGTGGGCAGCACGTAGGCGCCCTCGGCCAGCGCGCCTTCCTCCGGACGGCCACCGCCGGTCAGCAGGCGTGCGCCTTCGGCCCTGCCACTGTCGATGTAGCGCAGCACGTTCTGCATGTGCGGGAAGCTGACCATCGGCCCGAAGTTGGTGTCGGCGGCCTGCGGATCGCCGATGCGGATGCGCTTGACCCGCGCGACCACGGCGGCCTCGAACGCGGCCAGCATGCTGCGCGGCACGAACACGCGGGTGCCGTTGGTGCAGACCTGGCCGGAGCTGAAGAAGTTGGCCATCACCGCGATGTCGGCGGCGCGGTCCAGATCGGCGTCATCGCAGATGACCAGCGGCGACTTGCCGCCCAGCTCCATGGTCACTTCCTTCAGGGACGACGACGCGGCAGCGGCCATCACCTTCTTGCCGGTGGCCACGCCGCCGGTGAAGGAGATCTTCTCGATCACCGGGTGTTCGGTGAGCCAGTTGCCGATCTCGCCGCCCGGACCCTGCACGACGTTGAACACGCCGTCCGGCACGCCGGCTTCGCTGTAGATCTCGGCCAGCTTCAGCGCGGTCAGCGGGGTCACTTCGGAGGGCTTGAACACCATGGCGTTGCCGGCGGCCAGCGCGGGCGCCGACTTCCACAGCGCGATCTGGATCGGGTAGTTCCAGGCACCGATGCCGGCGACCACGCCCAGCGGTTCGCGGCGGGTGTAGAAGAAGCTCGACTCACGCAGCGGCAGCTGGATGCCCTCGATGGCGGTGGCCAGGCCGGCGTAATACTCCAGCACGTCGGCGCCGGTGACGATGTCCACCGTGGTGGTTTCGGCCAGCGCCTTGCCGGTGTCCAGGGTTTCCAGCTGGGCCAGCGCATCATTGCGTTCGCGCAGCAGATCGACCGCGCGGCGCAGGATGCGCGAGCGCTCCATCGCGGTCATCGCCGCCCAGACCTTCTGGCCTTCGGCCGCGCTGCGCACCGCGCGCTCGACGTCGGCCTGGCTGGCGATCTGCACCTCGGCCAGGACCTGGCCATTGGCCGGGTTGATGGACTGGAAGGTCTTGCCGCTGGTGGCATCGACGCGTCGGCCGTGGATGTAGAGCTGCTGGACGGGCAGGGCGGTCATGGGGCACTCCTGGAAACAAAGGGGAAGGGCTTGAGGCTGCTTATACGCCCTCGGGCTGCAGCTGGAAGTCGATGTAGGCGTAGGCCAGCGCGCGGGCGGCGGCGGTGTCGAACGGGCCACCGACCAGGCTGCCGCGCAGCCACAGGCCGTCGATCATCGCGGCCAGGCCACGGGCGGCGTCGCGGGCGCGTTCGGCCGGCAGCGCGCGGTGGAACTGATGGGCAAGGTTGGAATACAGCCGCTGGTCGTTGATGCGCTGCAGGCGGGCCAGTTCCGGCTGGTGCATGCTCGCCGCCCAGAAGGTCAGCCAGACGCGCATGGCCGGGCCGCTGGTCTGGGTCTGGTCGAAGTTGCCATCGACCAGCGCGCGCAGCTGGGCCCGCGGGTCTGCATCGGCCTTGGCGCGATACTGGGCGAAGGCGTCTTTCAGTTCGTTGAGGATCTGCCGCATCGCGGCGTTGAGCAGGCCGGCCTTGTCGCCGAAGTAGTGGGCGACGATGCCGGTGGACAGGCCGGCCTGGCGGGCGATGGTGGCCACGGTGGCGTCGGCCAGGCCGATATCGTGGATCACCTGGAAGGTGGCCTGGATCAGCTGCTCGCGGCGGATCGGTTCGATGCCTTTCTTCGGCACGGTCTCACCTGGGGCATGGGCGTTGGCCCGAGGTGGACAGTATCGCGTTTGTTGATTGAACGTTCAATCAACAAAAAGTGAAGATGGTGTATGGATGGGGGGAGTGGGGTCAGAGCCCTTTCCTTTGGAAAGGGATCCGACCCCGGGATCCGGCCCTTGGATTACAGGCGGAGGGCGGCTTCCAGCAGCGGGGTGGCCCAGGCGGGCGTGGCCGCCAGCTGGGCGAGGCTGTCGGGCTCGGGGTACAGCACCTGCCCATCCTCCATCTGCAGCAGCAGCTGCGGATCGGGCACGGCCTCGCCGGGGGCGGCGTCGGCGCTGTTGTCGTAGACCTGCAGCTGGGCCAGCACCGGCATCAGGCGCACCAGATTCTGCTGGGCCAGCGGCCAGCGCCGGCGGATGTCGGCTTCGTTGATCGGATGGCCACCGCTGCGCACCCGCGCCTGCACGCGGGCGATGTGCTGCTCGGGGCTGGACAGACCGCAGAACCACATCAGCACGTCGTGGCTGTGGCTGGCTTCATGCAGCAGGGCGGCGATGGAATTGCCCCCCAGCGTGGTCTCGAACGCGTGGTTGCGGCCCTGGTCGAGGGCATCGCGGATGCGGTTGACGCCTTCCTGCCAGGCCTGGCCATTGGCTTCGGCCTGCGACAGGCCCGACAGCTCGCGCAGCCCGCGGGCGAAGGTGTCCGGGTTGAACCAGTCCAGCCCGGCCTCGCGCAGTACGTGGCCGCCCACCGAACTCTTGCCGGCGCCGTTGACGCCGGCAAGGACGTACAGGAACGGTCGTGCCATCAGTGCCCCGTGCCGGCCTTGACCTGACCCTTCAGGCGGGCCGGGCGGCGCAGCAGGGCGCGCGCGGTGTCACCGGCCTGGGCCTGCTGCAGCACGGCCAGGCGCTGGTCGAAGCCGGCACGCAGTTCGGCCAGGCCCGGGGCCTGCCCGCGCAGTTCCTCCAGCGAGGATTCCAGTGCCTCCACCCGGGCCTGCAGGGCGCGGTACTGCTCGATGGAGACGATGACCGCCTGCGGCTCGTTGTGGTTGGTGACCACCACCATGCGCTGGTCGCGGACCTCCTGCATGACCTTGCGCCAGTGCTCCTTCACCGACGAGGCGGTGGTGTGGGTCAGCTCGTTGATCGGGTCGAAGCGGACGGGGAGGTGAAGCATGGCGAAGCTCCAGCGGGGGTATGGGCCCACCTTACGCCTGTTTCGTGCGAATTGCATGAATCGGGAAAAATATGAAAATTGGGCGGGTTATGGAAACGGCCGGATCGATGTCGATCCGGCCGTTTCAGGTTCGCGTTATTTGCTTGCCAGCTGGCGCAGCACGTACTGCAGCAGGCCGCCGTGGCGGAAGTACTCGACTTCCTTCGGGGTCAGCAGCATCACCGACACCTCGAAGGTCTTCTTCGTGCCATCGGCCTTGGTTGCGGTGACCGTGGCGCGCTTGCTGGCGCCGTCTTCCAGGCCGGTGATGTCGATCGTCTCCGAGCCGTCCAGGCCCAGCGACTGCGCGTTCTCACCGTTGCGGAACTGCAGCGGCAGCACGCCCATGCCGACCAGGTTGGAGCGGTGGATGCGCTCGAAGCTCTCGGCCACGACCGCCTTCACGCCCAGCAGCAGGGTGCCCTTGGCGGCCCAGTCGCGCGACGAGCCGGTGCCGTATTCCTTGCCGGCCAGCACCACCAGCGGCACGTTGTCGGCCTTGTACTTCATGGCCGCGTCGTAGATCGCCAGCTTTTCCGGCTGGCCACCGTTGGCCGGGTAGTACAGGGTGTTGCCGCCTTCCTCGCCACCGAACATCAGGTTCTTGATGCGGATGTTGGCGAAGGTGCCGCGGACCATGACGTCATCGTTGCCGCGGCGGCTGCCGTAGCTGTTGAAGTCGGCCGGCTGCACGCCGCGTTCCTGCAGGAAGCGGCCCGCCGGCGAATCCTTCTTGATGTTGCCGGCCGGGGAGATGTGGTCGGTGGTGATCGAATCGCCGAACAGGCCCATCACGCGTGCGCCGTGCACGTCGTCGATGCTGCCGGTCTGCATGGTCATGCCGTCGAAGTACGGCGGGTTCTTGATGTAGGTGGAGGCATCGCTCCACTCGTACAGGTTGCCGTCCGGCGAGGCGATGGTGTTCCAGCGGGTATCGCCCTTGAACACGTCGGCGTAGTTCTGCTTGAACATCTCCGGGCCGATGGTCGCAGCGATGACGTCGCCGATTTCCTTGTTGCTCGGCCAGATGTCGCGCAGGAACACCGGCTGGCCATCGCTGCCGGTGCCCAGCGGCTGCGTGGTCAGGTCGATGTCGGTGGTGCCGGCGATGGCATAGGCCACCACCAGCGGCGGGCTGGCCAGGTAGTTCATCTTCACTTCGGGGTGTACGCGGCCCTCGAAGTTGCGGTTGCCCGACAGCACCGAGGTGACCACCAGATCGCCCGTGGCGATACCGGCGCTGACTTCGGCCGGCAGCGGGCCGGAGTTGCCGATGCAGGTGGTGCAGCCGTAGCCGACCACGTAGAAGCCGATCTTCTCCAGCTCCTTCAGGACGCCGGCCTTTTCCAGGTAATCGGTGACCACGCGCGAGCCTGGGCCGAGCGAGGTCTTCACCCACGGCTGGCGGTTCAGGCCCTTGGCCGCGGCGTTGCGGGCCAGCAGGCCGGCGCCGATCATCACCGCCGGGTTGGAGGTGTTGGTGCAGGAGGTGATGGCGGCGATGACCACCGCGCCATCTTTCAGGCGCACCTTGCGGCCCTCGGTCTCGATGTCGGCGTAGCCCTTGGCCAGCTGCTCGTTGCCGACCGCCGCACCGCCGCCTTCGTTGACGAAGGTGGAGACATCGGCGCTGCGCTTGTCACGGTTGGCGGTGAGGCCGGCCAGGGCGTCGCGGTAGTTCTGCTGCACGTCTTCCAGCAGCACGCGGTCCTGCGGGCGCTTGGGGCCGGCCAGCGAGGGCTTGACGGTGCCCATGTCCAGTTCCAGCGTGCTGCTGTACTGGGCGTGCGGGCTGTTGGCGTCGTGCCAGAGGCCCTGCGCCTTGGCATAGGCCTCGACCAGCTGGATCTGCTCTTCGCTGCGGCCGGACAGGCGCAGGTAGTTCAGCGATTCGGCGTCGATCGGGAAGATGCCGCAGGTGGCGCCGTATTCGGGGGCCATGTTGCCGATCGTGGCGCGGTCGGCCAGCGGCAGGTGCTGCAGGCCTTCGCCGAAGAATTCCACGAACTTGCCGACCACGCCCAGCTTGCGCAGCATCTGGGTGACGGTCAGCACCAGGTCGGTGGCGGTGGCGCCCTCGGGCAGCTTGCCGGTCAGCTTGAAGCCGACCACCTGCGGAATCAGCATGGAGGAGGGCTGGCCGAGCATGGCCGCCTCGGCCTCGATGCCGCCCACGCCCCAGCCCAGCACGCCGATGCCGTTGATCATGGTGGTGTGGCTGTCGGTGCCGAACACGGTATCGGGGTAGGCCACGGCGCGACCGTCCTTGTCGGCGGTCATCACCACGCGGGCCAGGTTTTCCAGGTTCACCTGGTGGACGATGCCGGTGTTGGGCGGCACCACCTTGAAGTTGTCGAAGGCCTTCTGGCCCCAGCGCAGGAAGCCGTAGCGTTCCTGGTTGCGCTGGAATTCGATCTTGCCGTTGAGGTCCAGCGCGTCGGGCTTGCCGAATACATCGACCTGCACCGAGTGGTCGATGACCAGTTCGGAGGGGATCTGCGGGTTGATCTGCTCGGGCTTGCCGCCCAGCTTGACCACCGCATCGCGCATGGCGGCCAGGTCGACCACGCAGGGCACGCCGGTGAAGTCCTGCAGGACCACGCGCGCGGGCATGAAGGCGATTTCGGTATCCGGCTCGGCGCTGGGCTGCCAGCGAGCCACCGCTTCGATGTGGTCGGGGCCGACGGTGGCGCCGCCGTCCTCGTGCCGGAGCAGGTTCTCCAGCAGGATCTTCATCGAGTAGGGCAGGTGGGAGATGTCGAAGCGCTTGCCGAGCGTGGGAAGGCTGAAGTAGTCGTAGATCTTGCCGCCGACGTCCAGCTGGCTGCGGGTGGAGAACGAATCGCTCATGCGGGATGACTCCTCTTGCGGATGGCTTGCACTGGCCCACCGTGGCGGGCCTGCTTGCGTTTGCCGGTGGCGTTCCGGCCGCCGGATCCCCGCCAGTATGGCCGAGCGGGGAGGGGCCGAAACGCCCTTGGCGCAGGACGCAAGGTTACATGGCTGTATGTAGTGCCGATGTCACGGTTTGGCGGGGGGGCTGCCCACTTTGCAACTTTGTGCATGGAAGCGGCCAGCCAGGCTGAGCAGAGTGGACGGTTGATCCCTGCGAGGCCCAGCCGATGCCCCATGAACGTCCGATCGCCCCCCACGAACGCCAGGAAGTGGTTGATGCCGTTCGCGTCCGTACTGCCGCCCGGGCGCTGCTCCTGTCCGGCCAGGGGGAGGGCCTGGATGCGCTGTTCGCCAGTCGTGACGACGTCGAGGGGCTACGCACCGGGCTGGGCTCGGCGCAGTGGCTGTTGGAGCAGCTGATCGCGCCGTGGCTTGAGCAGGCCCGGTTGATGGAGCTGTTACGCGAATGGGTTGACCAGTGTCCGCAGAGCTACCGCCCGTGGCTGGCGCTGGGCGCCGCCTGGCACGAGGTTGCCGCACGCATCCGTTCAGCACGGTGTGCAAACCAGGTCGGCCGCAGTCAGTGGATCGGTGCCGGCCTGGCCAGGGATCACGCCGTCGCCTGTTTCTTGAAGGCGCTTAACTGTGATCCGCGCGGGCGAGAGGCATGGCATCGACTGTTCAGGGTCACCTGCTACCTCGGTGAGCCGCAGTGGCTGCTGGATCAGCGGGCCGGCAAAGCGCCGGACGACTACCTGGACGCCGATGGCCATGATGAGCTGACCTGGCAGGCAGGAATGGCACATGTGGCATCCCTTGGTGGGGCGCTGCAGCAGATCCCCAGCCTGCCGGCCTGCCTGGCACCGCGACTGCCGCACGAATTCGCGGACGGCAAAACCTACTGGCTACGTCAGGCACTGGCGGTCAGTCCTGACGATCTGGTTCTGCTGACTGTCTATCTGTACTACCTGTATCCACGCTGGGGAGGAAGCCACGAGCAGATGCAGGGTTTCATCGACGGGCCGATCTGCAGGGGGCTCACCGAGGCACAGCGCAATCATCTGCGCGAGATGAAGGAGAACGACTGGATCGAGATGATCGATGACAGCGAAGATCCGGACGACATCGCGCAGGTACGGGAATGCCTCGATGGCCTCCTGGCCTTGGAGCTCCTGCCCGTGACACGTGCCCGCGTGTTGAGAGCCTATACCCGCCATCTTTCCTATCAGGCACGGACCGAGGTGGACGGCGACGTCCGATGGAACAAGGCCGACATGCAACGTGCATATGGGATGCTGGCTGAGATGTTCGAACTGAGGCCGTACGCGTTCGCCGAGTGGAGCTTCTATACGCTGGAGCAATGCGTTGCGCATGCCGGGATAGAGGACAGCGCCGATCTGATGCGTCGCTGCCTGCAGCTTGAGGAACTTCTGCAGAACGATGCGTGCGCGCTGCTGTGGCTGGACGTCGCCCGCCAGTGCCATGCCTTCGGCCTTTCTGGCGACGCGCCTTCGGAAGCTGGCTGCAGGGAAGATCGCTTCGACATGGCGTTGCGGATGGCCGAGTCTCAAGGTACGGATGTGGGCCAGCACGCGTTCAATCTGTATAGCGGTATCGATTCGGACGCTGGAATCGCGTTGTTCGAGCGCCTCATCGCGCGGGGTCACGCGGGCGCCATGCTTGTGTACTCCGGCGAGCTATCGCCAGACGCACCCCCGACCAAGCGCGGGCGCGTGGTTCCGGACGCAGCCCGAAGCGCCGCGCTGCTCGAGGCCGCAGCGGCGGCCGATCACCCGGTTGCCCTGTGCAACTGGGGGCTAAAGCGCGCAAAGACTTTCTATAGCGATGGTTGTCCCGAAGCGCGCGCCGACGCGTTGCGCTGCTATCGGCGTGTCAACGACGTTGCGCTGCCGCACGAAGCGGCATCGCCTTACGCAATGAAGACGCTGGTGCGGATGCTCTGGGAAGGAACCCCGGGCCGCACGAAGCGGCATGGCCTTACGCAATGAAGACGCTGGTGCGGATGCTCTGGGAAGGAACCCCGGAAGAGCAGCATGAGGCGGTTCATACTGTCCTGGTTCGTATCTGGCTGCAGGATGATGCAGATCTGGAGGCATGGGCGTCCAGGTTCTTCGCTGATGCCTTCCTTTCGGGCATTGGCGTTGCGGCTAACCGCTGGCTGGCGAGTATCTGGTTGGACCGCGCCTGCGAGCGTGAGCCGGACGATCCGGATATTGCAGACCTGCAGGGCCGACTTCAGATGCAGGGAGACTGGCTGGGCGGCCTTCGCTGGCGCCGCGCAGTTGAACGGGACCGCCGTCAGACCGATCCCGAGGCCTATGCGCTGACGTTCGGTGAGGCACCGCCGAATCCCGATGCAGGCTGACGCGCCAGCATCCGCCTGGTCGGTCCGCGGGATTCGTGAGGCTGCGGGTGGGGTGCTGGCAGGCACGGCGGGCGTGGCTCTGCTGGCGCTGCCACTGGCAGTGATCGCGGCACTGCCGTTGACGGCTGTGCTGGCACTGGCCTGGGTCGGGAAGGCCGGTCAGGCATGGTCGCACGTCATGCTGGCTGCCATGGCCGCGCTTGCGCTGCTGCATCTGTGTGCCGTTGCCGGCATGCTGGCTGGGTATCGGACGACAGCGACCGATGTGGAACCATGGCCGGTCATGCGGAGAGCCGAGGCCCCTGCGCTGTTTGCGATGATGGATTCGGTGGCAGCAACGCGGCGGCTGCCACCCATCGATCAGGTCTGGATTCACGACGAGTGCAATGCGTCCATAAGCATCGAACGTCGCTGGTGGCCGGGGACCATGCCCGTGCTCCGGGTGACGCTTGGTTTTCCGTTGCTGGTGATGCTCTCTCCCGAGCAGCTGCGAGCGGTCATTGCGCACGAGCTGGGGCATGTCGAGGGAACACGTACTGTCCTGCATTCGCTGCTGGCCAGACTGCTGGCACTGACATCGGGCAACGTGCCGCAGAACGCCGATACGCGCTACGCACGATCAACGTGGCGTGTGGTGGCGTGGGTCGGGCGACTGTGTGGCCCGGTGACCGGGAGATGCTGGCGTCGTCTCTCGCACAGCTGCGAGTATCGTGCCGACCTTGCCGCTGCGCAGTGCTGCGGCGGTGCACGGGTCGCGCAGACGCTGGCCATGATCGGGTTGGCAAAGCATACGCTGTCAACGCTTTGGTGGCCGTTGTTCTTCCCCGTTGATGCCACGTCTGCCGGGCCGGAAGGCAGGCCTTTTGCAGGCTTGCTGCTGGGGGACCTGCGCTGGCCAGACGCCAGTGAGCGGAGTTATTGGCTCGACGAAGCCTTGTTGTGCGGTGTCGCGCCGTTGCCGACACACCCGAGATTGAGCGACCGGCTTGGCATGCTGGGAGGCACGGACATGCCGCTGCTGGAACCGATCGGCGAGGGATGCTCGGCGCTGTCAGTGCTGGTGCCCATGCAGACGTCCCGCAGGTTGGCTGATGCGCTTGACTGTCGGTGGCCTGCCGATGCTGCTGGCGCCTGGTCAGAGCATGTGGCGCGCTGCGAGCGGCTGCGTCGGGAGCGCGACCATCTGCTCTGTCGCCGGAGTACCCAGGTGCTGCCTGCGCGTGCGCTGGAGCGGCTGGGCTGGCTGCAGCGGGAGCTGGCGGATGCGGAGTGGTGGCAGGTCCTGAACGATGCGTTGGCTCCCGGCGATCAGGATCTCGCGCTTGCGCGGGCAATGCTGATTGAGCGGGCCATTGACCGCGGAGACCGTGCCGCGGCGATCGCGTTGCCCGACCAGAGTGCGGGCCAGTCCATTGACATGGATCGTCATTGCCTTCGCTGGCAACTGCGTCTTCTGCATGGGGAAAACGCAGAAGGGTCCAGGCTGGCAGGGCTGCGCCGTGCCGTGGCCGCCGACGCGCTTGCAGACCATACCGAGAGCGTTGAATGGGACAGCCTTGGCGCCGGCAGTATCTTCGAGCCGTTTGAGATGCCCGGTCATGTGCTTGAAGACTTCAGGTCTGCATTACAGCGCGTGCAGGCGACAGCGAGGTCGGTGAGCCTGTTGCGGCAACGATCGCGGTGGCGGAGCGATCGCCATCGGCTGGTGGTCGTGGTTGTGCCCGATGCAGGCCTTCAGGAAACGCTGCTGGACCGGCTGCGTATCCGCGACAGCCACCAGAGGGTGCGTTGCACGCACCTTCTTGAGGCGGTGCGGCTTCCTGACGGGCTTGCGTGGGTGGGCACCGTGGAAATGCCTGACAGCCGGCTTGCGGGTCGCGTCGCGCGAGGCAAGGCTTTTGCCCAGATGATCTGATCAGGGGCACACCTCCTTCCCCGCGGCGATGTCACGGTTTGCCGCGCCACTGGCTCATCAGCATCTGCAGGAAGCGCTCGGCGGTGGGTGAGAGCAGGGCGCCGCGGCGGCGCACGATGCCGATGGTGCGCGACACCACCGGATTGCCGATCGGGCGGGTCACCAGGATCGGGTGGTCGCCATCGGGGGTGGCCATCTTCGGCAGCACCGACACGCCGATGCCCGCTTCGACCATGCCCAGTGACGTGGACAGGTGGGTGACTTCGTAGTGCCAGCTCAGTTTCAGGTTCTCGCGCGCCAGTGCGCCATCGAGCAGGGTGCGGTTGCCGCTGGTGCGGTGCACGGTGATCAGCTGGTGCTGGGCCAGGTCGGCCCATTCGACCTTGCGTTTGCGGGCCAGCGGATGGTCGCGGCGGCAGGCGAGCACGAAGGGGTCCTCGGCCAGCACGTCGAAGTCCAGGTTGGGGTCGTTGGCACCCATGAAGTTGATGCCGAATTCCACTTCGCCACGTTCCACCGCCTGCAGGCCCTCGGTGGCCGGAATGTCCAGGATGCGGAAGCGCACATTGGGATGCGCTTCGTGGAAGCGTGCCATCACGCTGGGCAGGAAGTAGAACGCGGCCGTCGGCAGGCAGGCGATGGTCACCGTGGCGCCACGGGTGTCCTCGCGGCCGCGCAATGAGAACAGCGAGCCGTCGAATTCCTCCAGCATGCGCCGCACCAGTGGCAGCAGGTTCTCGCCGACGGCGGTGGTGCTGACGCTGCGCGTGGTGCGCTCCAGCAGAGGTGAGCCGACGGCCTGTTCCAGCTTCTGGATGCGGCGGCTGAGTGCCGGCTGCGACACGTGCAGGCTTTCAGCGGCGCGGTGGAAGCTGCGGGTCTCGGCAACGAGGAGGAAGGCGCGAAGGTCCAGAATCTCGCAATTGATGCTCATGGGGTATCAATCATCCAAAAATCAGCAATTCACAGATCAATCGGGGTCATGCCAGTATCGAATCACAGAGGGGGTATTCATCCCCTATACGCATCAATCTAGCACACGTATGTCCAACGATCTGCTCAGCATTCCCTGCGTCCTCATGCGCGGCGGTACCTCCAAAGGCCCCTTCTTCCTGGCATCCGATCTGCCGGCGGACAGCGCCCAGCGCGACCGCCTGCTGCTGGAAGTCATGGGCTCGGGCCACCCGCTGCAGATCGATGGCATCGGCGGGGGCAACGCACTGACCAGCAAGGTGGCGATCATCGACCGGTCCAGCCGCGCCGACGCGGACGTGGACTATCTGTTCGCCCAGGTGCGGGTGGAGCAGAAGGTGGTCGACACCTCGCCGAACTGCGGCAACATGCTGGCCGCCGTCGGCCCCTACGCCATCGAGCGCGGGCTGGTGCAGGCACAGGACCCGCAGACCCGGGTACGCATCTTCAACGTCAATACCGGCAAGCTGATCGTGGCCACGGTGGAAACGCCGGGCGGTGAGGTGGTCTACCGCGGTGATACGCGGATCGCTGGTGCGCCGGGCTCGGCCTCGCCGGTGCGGCTCTCCTTCCTGGATGCGGCCGGCGCCCGTACCGGCAAGCTGCTGCCCAGCGGGCATGCGCAGGAAACCATCGACGGCGTGGCGGTGAGCCTGGTCGACTGTGCGATGCCGATGATGCTGGTGCGCGCCGAGGACATGGGCGTGCGCGGCGATGCCTCGCCGGCCGAACTGAATGCGGATGCGGGCTTCCTCGCCCGTCTTGAAGCCCTGCGCATCGAAGCCGGCGCCCGCATGGGTATCGCCGATGCCGGCAACAAGGTGATCCCCAAGCCGGTGCTGCTTTCTGCACCGCAGCACGGCGGCCACCTGCAGGTGCGCTATTTCATGCCCCATCAATGCCACACCGCGCTGGCGATCACCGGCGGGGTTGGCTTGGCGACGGCGGCCGTCACCCCGGGCACGCTGGCCAACACTTTCGTCGGATGCCTGGGCCTGCCCGGCAGCATTACCCTCGAACATCCGAGCGGGGCCCTGGACGTGGGCCTGAGCCGAAGCTCGGACGATGCGCCGGTGGTTGCCAGCGTGGTCCGTACCGCCCGCCGCCTGTTCGAAGGCCGCGTGTTCGCGACCTCGCCCGCAACCACTGAGACCTGTTCCACCCAAGCCCGCCAATGGACTTCAGCGGCATGACCTGAAACCGGTCGGGCCCGCGCAGTCGCGCGTGGCCGGCCACCACAACGTAGATGCTTCACTCCTGGGAGGGATGATGTACAAGCAGATGTTCATGGCCGCGCTGTGCGCGGCTGGCCTGGCCATGGCCGGGTGCAGCAAGAATGGGGCCGATGCGCAGGGCGCGGCCGCCGGCAGCGGCGACACCACGCCGGTGCGGATCAGCGTGGGGTCCTACAACCTCAACAACCTGCCGTTCTTCATTGCCGATTCCAAGGGCTACTTCAAGGACGTCGGCCTGGAGGTGAAGACCGAGAACTTCGCCCAGGGCGGTTCGAAGGTGCTGCAGGCGCTGGTGGCCAACTCCACCGACGTGGCCGTAGGCTTCTATGACCACACCATCCAGATGCAGGCCAAGCGCAAGGACGTGGTGGGCTTCGTGCTGCTGTCGCGCAATTCAGGCCTGGTGATGGCCGGCCGCGATGACGTGACCTTCGACCCGGCCCGCCCGGACACGATCAAGGGCCAGAAGGTCGGCATCACCGCGCCGGGCTCCTCGTCCGACTTCTTCGTCCGCCACTTCCTGGCTCAGCATGACATTCCGGTGGACAGCATCTCGCTGATCGGCGTCGGTTCGGGAGCGGCAGCGGTGGCTGCACTGGAGCAGGGCAAGATCGACCTGCTGGTGAACTACGACCCGGCCGCCACCCTGATCACCGAGCGCAAGGTTGGCAAGATCATCATCGATGCACGCAGTGACGAGGGCGCACGCCAGGTCTACGGTGGCCTGTACCCGACCTCGGTGATGTATGCCAACCGCAGCTTCCTGGAGCAGCGCCCGGAAGCGGCCGAGAAGATCGCCCGTGCCGAGCAGATGGCCCTGAAGTTCATCGCCGACAACAGTGCCGAGGACATCGTCGCCGCGCTGCCGGACAGCTACGTCTCCGGCGACCGCGCCACCTATGCGCGTGCCGTGGAGAACGCCCGCGCGATCTTCACCACCGACGGCCACTTCACCGCGGCCGATCTGGAGACGCCGCTGAAGGTGCTGCGCGAGTTCAACAAGGATGTCGCCAACGCTGACATCGACCTGTCCAAGACCTACACCAATGCCTTCGTCGAGCGTGCACACGCTGCGACGCCGGCTGCCCAACCGTAAGCGGAGGTAACCCCATGGCCCTCAATGCCACCGTGCGCCAGCTCAACGGCGCGCCGCAGCTGGAGCCTGCACAGACCATGGTCGCCATCAACAAGGTGACCATGTCCTTCGGCGAATTCACCGCCGTGCGTGATGTCGACATCCAGGTGGGCGACGGCGAGTTCCTCGCCATCGTCGGCCCCACCGGCTGCGGCAAGAGCACCATCCTCAATTCCGTGGCGGGGCTGCTGAAGCCTTCGTCCGGTGACGTGGCCATCGACGGCCGCACCGTCAGCGGCGTGCAGGAGTCGGTCGGCTACCTGTTCCAGCAGGACGCACTGCTGCCGTGGAAGACCGCCTACCAGAACGTCGAGCTGGGCCTGCGCTTCCGTGGCGTGCCCGAGGCAGAGCGCAAGGCCAAGGCCAATGCGTGGCTGGCCAAGGTCGGCCTGACCGGCTTCGAGCACCGTTACCCGCACCAGCTGTCCGGTGGCCAGCGCAAGCGCGTGCAGATGGCGCAGGCGCTGATCGTCGAGCCGAAGGTGATCCTGATGGACGAGCCGTTCTCGGCGCTGGACATCCACACCCGCCACCTGATGCAGAACGAGCTGCTGCGCCTGTGGCAGGAGGATCGCCGCTCGGTGATCCTGATCACGCACGATCTTGAAGAAGCCATCGCCCTGGGTGACCGCGTGGTGGTGCTGTCCTCCGGTCCGGCCAGCCGCGTCGTGCGCAGCTTCGACGTGGATCTGGAACGGCCGCGCAATGTCGCCGAAATCAAGCTGGACGAACGTTTCACCGACCTGTACCGCGACATCTGGGCCTGCCTGCGCGGCGAAGTGGAGAAGAGCTATGCACGCCAAGACTGACAAATTCATCCAGCTGGCCCTGGTCATCGCCGTATTCGGTGGCTGGGAAGGCGGCATCGCGCTGGGCGTGATCGATCCGTTCTTCTTCCCCTCGCCGACAGCGATCGTGCAGCAGGCCTGGACCTGGTTGTCCGATACCTCGTTCTACCAGCACGTCTACATCACCCTGACAGAGACCGCGCTGGGCTACCTGATCGGTACCGGCCTGGGCGTGGCCGGCGGTGTCTGGCTCGGCCTGAGCCGCCGCTCGGCGCGCATCCTGGATCCCTTCATCAAGGGCTTCAATGCGATCCCGCGCGTGGTGCTGGCACCGATCTTCGTGCTCTGGCTGGGCCTGGGCCTGTGGTCGAAGGTGGCCCTGGCGGTGACCCTGGTGTTCTTCACCACGTTCTTCAACGCCATGCAGGGCGTGCGCGAAGTGAACCCGGTGGTGCTGGCCAATGCGCGCATCCTCGGTGCGGGCCGCAGTGACCTGCTGCGCCACGTGTACTTCCCCGCTGCCGCCAGCTGGATCCTGTCCTCGCTGCGTACCTCGGTGGGCTTTGCCGTGGTCGGCGCCATCATCGGCGAATACCTGGGCGCCTCGGCAGGCCTGGGCTACCTGATCGCGCAGGCCGAGGGCAACTTCAATGCCGTGGGTGTGTTTGCCGGCATCATCATCCTGGCCGCCTTCGTGCTGGTCATCGATGCCCTGCTCGACGTGGTCGAGAACAAGCTGATCACCTGGCGTCCCAACACCCAGGCACAGGCCACCAGCTGACCGCGCTGCGCTGAGCCCGCATGCCGTGCCGCCGGGCTGATCCGGCGGCGCGCGCTGCCTCCCCCGATCTTCCCCCGCACCACCGCAACAGGCCAGCGCCAGGCCAGGGGGCCGGCTGGCCGGAGAGAGAACCCATGAACAAGCACACCGTGCTGCCCCGCGCAGCGCTGTCGGTCGCGCTCGGCCTGCTGTTGGCCAGCGGCCATGCGGGGGCGCAGTCCGCCCCGGCGCCGTTGAGCCAGGCCGAGCTTTCGGCGCTGGTGCAGCAGCAGGCGCTGCAGATCCAGCAGCTTGAAGCCCGCCTGCGCGCCGTCGAAGGCGGGCAGGGGGCCGCCGCGGCGCCGGTCGCGGCCCCGGCGCCTGCGCTGGAAACCCGGGTGGCCGCGCTGGAATCGAGCCAGTCCAAGGCGCCCAAGGTGTCCTGGGCCAAGGGTGCCCCGGAGTTCAGCAGCGCCGATGGCAAGGTCGCCTTCCGCCCGCGCGGCCGCCTGTTCGTTGATGGCTCCAGTACCGACGGCTCGTCGGTGGCCGACCGCAACATCTCCGGCACCGAGATCCGCTCGGTACGCCTGGGCGCCGAGGGCCGCTACGGTATCCTCGGCTGGGCAGTGGAGGGCGACTTCGCCGACAACGCGGTGGCCTGGAAATCGGTCTATGCCACCGTCGACCACCGCCTGTTCGGCTTGCCGGCCGACCTGACCGTGGGCAACCGCCTGAACGACCGCGGCATCGATGGCTCCAGCAGCACCTCCAACACGCCGTTCCCGGACCGCAACGTGGTCGGCACGCTGATGCTGCCGCAGCGCGGCCTGTTCGGCGTCGGCCTGACCGAGCGCGTCTATGGCAAGGGCTGGCATGCCAGCCTGTCGGTGGCGGGCAACGACCTGAACAACGCCGGCAACGACAATGACAGCCAGACCTGGGCGACCCGTGTGCACTGGAACCCGGTGGCCAGCAAGGCCGCTACCGTTCACCTGGGGGCCTGGGCGTTCCATGAGGAGATCGCCGCCGGCGCCAGCGGCGTGCTGCGCAGCTCGGCCATCGCCGGGCACTTCAACGATCTGGTGAAGATCGCCCCGGGCACCCTGGTGGGCGCCGAGCGCAGCACGGCCTATGGCCTGGAAGCGGCGGGGTTCTTCGGCCCGGCGTGGGCCACCGGCGAATGGGGCACACGCAACCTGCGCGGGGTCGACGCCAGCGGCCGCTACGACCTGGACCACCAGGCCTGGGCGGTTTCGGCCGGCTGGTTCCTGGCGGGCGCGGTGCCGGCTTACTCCGGCAAGGCGGGCACCTGGGGCAAGGTGAAGGTGGCCGACCCGGTGACCGACGGCGGCGCCGGTGCCTGGGAGCTGAAGGCGCGGTATGAGGATGTGGACTACGCCGAGCTGCCCACCGGCGGCACCGGCCATGCCTGGACGCTGGGAACGAACTGGTACCTGAACGACTACAGCCGCGTGATGTTCGAGGCGATCCGCTGGCAGACCCACAACCGCAGCGGCAGCGGGCAGGGCAGGGACGAAGGCACGACCTTCAATACCCGCCTGCAGGTGGCGTTCTAAGTACGTGGCTGGCGGTATGGCCCCTTCGGTATGTATAATTCGTGCATACCGAAGAGGGCCTACCCATGGAAGCCACCGTTGCAGAGCGCGGACAGATCACCCTGCCCAAGGCAGTGCGTGACGCGCTGGGCCTGACCAAGGGCACCCAGCTGAAGGTCGAGCTGGACGGCAGCCGGATCATTCTGCGCAAGAGTGTTGACGATGCCATTTCACGGGCGCGCGGCAAGTTCGCGCTCGATGGCTTCGATTCGGCCGAAGCGGCCGTGCGCTCGGTGCGCGACGAGGAATAAGCCGTGATGATCGCCGTCGATTCCCCGGTCCTGGTCGAACTGCTGAGCAATGGCCCGCAGGCCGATGCGGTGGAAGCCATCCTGCGGCAGAGCCTGGTCGGCGGCCGCGTGGTGGTCTGCGGCGCGACCCTGGCCGAAGTCTGCGCCTCGCTGCGCGGCGGCGCGGAGGTGCTGGAAGCACTGGAAGAAATGGGCGTGCACTTCAATGCGCTGGAGGCCAAGTCGGCCCTGCGCGCCGGCGAGATGCACCGCCGCCACCGCCAGCGCAGCGGCAGCCGCCGCAGCCTGGACGAATTCATGGTCGGCGCCCACGCACTGCTGCAGTGCGATGGCCTGATCACCTGGAACGACACGTTTTACCGCGACTACTTCAAGGGCCTGAAGCTGATCGTGCCGCAAGCCTGAGCCCATCTTTTTTTCAACCTACGCATTACCCGGGAGTTGTCATGTTGGAAGCCTACCGCCACCACGTCGCCGAGCGCGCTGCGCTTGGCATCCCGCCGCTGCCGCTGAGCGCGCAGCAGACGGCCGATGTCATCGAACTGCTGAAGAACCCGCCGCAGGGCGAGGCCGAGTTCCTGCTCGCCCTGCTGACCCACCGCGTGCCGGCCGGCGTCGACGATGCTGCCAAAGTCAAAGCCTCGTACCTGGCGGCCATCGCCCTGGGCAGCGAGCAGAACCCGCTGATCAGCCGCGAGCGCGCCACCGAACTGCTGGGCACCATGCTCGGCGGTTACAACGTCGCCCCGCTGGTGCAGCTGCTGGACGATGCGGCCATCGGCACCATCGCCGCCGCCGGCCTGAAGAAGACCCTGCTGGTCTTCGATGCCTTCCATGACGTGCAGGAAAAGGCCAAGGCGGGCAACGCCAACGCCCAGTCCGTGCTGCAGAGCTGGGCCGATGCCGAATGGTTCACCAGCAACCCGGAAGTGCCGCAGAGCCTGACCGTCACCGTGTTCAAGGTGCCGGGCGAAACCAACACCGACGACCTGTCGCCGGCCCCGGACGCGACCACCCGCCCTGACATTCCGATGCACGCCCTGGCGATGCTGAAGAACAAGCGCGACGACGCGGCATTCACCCCGGAAGAAGACGGCAAGCGCGGTCCGATCCAGCAGATCCTGTCGCTGAAGGACAAGGGCCACCTGGTTGCCTACGTGGGCGACGTGGTCGGTACCGGTTCCTCGCGCAAGTCGGCCACCAACAGCGTGCTGTGGTGGACCGGCGATGACATTCCGTTCATCCCGAACAAGCGCGCCGGTGGCGTCTGCCTGGGCGGCAAGATCGCCCCGATCTTCTACAACACCATGGAAGATGCCGGCGCCCTGCCGATCGAGCTGGACGTTTCGCAGATGGAGCACGGCGACGTGGTCGAGCTGCGTCCGTACGACGGCAAGGCACTGAAGAACGGCGAAGTGATCGCCGAGTTCGAAGTGAAGAGCGACGTGCTGTTCGACGAAGTGCGTGCCGGCGGCCGCATTCCGCTGATCATCGGCCGCGGCCTGACCGGCAAGGCGCGTGAAGCGCTGGGCCTGGCCCCGACCGACCTGTTCCGCCTGCCGGTGCAGCCGGCCGACAACGGCAAGGGCTTCTCGCTGGCGCAGAAGATGGTTGGCCGCGCCTGTGGCCTGGCCGAAGGCCAGGGCATGCGCCCGGGCACCTACTGCGAACCGAAGATGACCTCGGTCGGCTCGCAGGACACCACCGGCCCGATGACCCGTGACGAGCTGAAGGATCTGGCCTGCCTGGGCTTCTCGGCCGACCTGGTGATGCAGTCGTTCTGCCACACCGCTGCGTACCCGAAGCCGGTGGACGTCAAGACCCACCACACCCTGCCGGAGTTCATCTCCACCCGTGGCGGCGTCTCGCTGCGTCCGGGCGACGGCGTGATCCACAGCTGGCTCAACCGCATGCTGCTGCCGGACACCGTCGGTACCGGTGGTGACTCGCACACCCGTTTCCCGGTGGGCATTTCGTTCCCGGCCGGTTCGGGCCTGGTCGCCTTCGCTGCTGCCACCGGCGTCATGCCGCTGGACATGCCGGAATCGGTGCTGGTGCGCTTCAAGGGCCAGATGCAGCCGGGCGTGACCCTGCGTGACCTGGTCAACGCGATCCCGCTGTACGCCATCAAGTCGGGCCTGCTGACCGTGGCCAAGGCCGGCAAGAAGAACATCTTCTCCGGTCGCATCCTGGAAATCGAAGGCCTGCCGGAGCTGAAGGTCGAACAGGCGTTCGAACTGTCCGACGCCTCGGCCGAGCGTTCGGCCGCCGGTTGCTCGGTGCGCCTGAACAAGGAACCGATCATCGAGTACCTGACCAGCAACATCACCCTGCTGAAGTGGATGATTGCCGAGGGTTACCAGGATCCGCGTTCGCTGCAGCGCCGTATCGAGAAGATGGAAGCCTGGCTGGCCAACCCGGAGCTGCTGGAGCCGGATGCCGACGCCGAGTACGCCGCCGTCATCGAGATCGACCTGGCCGACATCCACGAGCCGATCGTGGCCTGCCCGAACGACCCGGACGACGTGAAGACCCTGTCTGAAGTCGCTGGCGCCAAGATCGACGAAGTGTTCATCGGTTCGTGCATGACCAACATCGGTCACTTCCGTGCCGCTGCGAAGCTGCTGGAAGGCAAGCGCGACCTGCCGACCCGCTTGTGGGTGGCCCCGCCGACCAAGATGGATGCCTCGGAGCTGACCAAGGAAGGCGTGTACGGCACCTTCGGCGCCACCGGCGCACGCATGGAAATGCCGGGCTGCTCGCTGTGCATGGGCAACCAGGCGCAGATCCGCGAAGGCTCCACCGCGATGTCGACCTCGACCCGCAACTTCCCGAACCGTCTGGGCCGCAACACCAACGTGTACCTGGGTTCGGCCGAACTGGCCGCGATCTGCTCGCGTCTGGGCCGCATCCCGACCAAGGAAGAGTACATGGCCGATGTGGGCGTGATCGCCCAGAGCGGTGCGGAGATCTACCGCTACATGAACTTCGACCAGATCGAGGAGTACCAGGACGTGGCCAAGACGGTCGCTGCCTGATGCGGTAGTGCCGGCCGCTGGTCGGCATCCCGTTGAAACGCAGAACCCCCGGTGAAAGCCGGGGGTTTTTTGTGCGCGGCATCCGCTACTGCACGGTCCAGTCTGCGCTGCCTTGCAGCCGACGGCCGGCGATCAGCACGTTGCCGCGCTTGCCGGAGACGTCCATTTCGAACCAGGGCAGTCCGTCATGGCGGAGCGGACGCACGTAGGCCTGGCGGCGGGCGCGGTCGAATTCGATGTAGTAGCGGCGTTGCACATTTGGAGGCTGCGGAATCGACGAGCCTTTCCAGCTGACGTTGACCGAGCCGGGATCCTCACGGCCGACCAGCATCAGCATGAAGAACACGTCCCCCTGGCTGGCCTGGAAGTAGAACAGATCGCCGCTGGCGCTCGCCGGTACCAGTGGCAGTGACAACAATACGGCCGCCAGCGCGGCCTTCCAGTTCCTTCTGATCATGCGCGGCCTTCCTTGTGCAGTGCTGTCATCAAAGCACACTGTGGAGCCGAGCCGATGCTCGGCGGTTTGTTGGCTTGAGCGCGCAGCCGAGCGTGGGCTCGGCTCTACAGATGGCGCCCCATGCGGGGTTCAGCGATAGCGGAACGGCCAGGCGTCCGGGCCGTCGCTGCTGCGTTCGGCGCAGACCTCGCGGAAGGTCTGCAGGAAGGCCTGCTGCGGTCGCGTCGGGTGCCAGTCGGCGCGGGTGGTCAGCCCGATGCGGCGGCGCAGGGCGCGGCCGGCCAGGCCCAGTTCGGCCAGCAGGCCGGCCTGGCGTTCGATCAGGAACTGGTCGCGTGACATCAGGGTCAGCCAGTCATCCTCCAGCAGCAGGCCGCGGGTGATCACCAGCGAGCCGCATTCGATGCGCAGCACCGGTGGCTCGTGGCCGTTGTCGCGGAACATCCGCTCCCAGCGTGCACGCACCGGCGCGCCGGTGGCCGGGATCACCCACGGATAGTCCAGCAGTTGCTCGAAACGCCATGGCAGCTGCGCGGCGAGAGGGTGGTCGGCGCGGCCGACGATGACCGGGTCATCGTCGAACAGGCCTTCCTGCACCACGTCGGGCACCGCGCTGAGGTCGCGCATGGCGCCGACCAGCAGATCCAGGCTGCCTTCGCGCAGGTCGGACAGCAGCTCCGAGAACGGGCCTTCCACCACGTTCACCGTGGCGCCCGGCCAGGCCCGGGCGAACCGGGCCAATGCCTGCGGCAGCAGCAAGGCGCGCGCCAGCGGCATCACCCCGATGGCCAGGCGGCCGCCGTGCTGGTCGCGGGTGGCGGCCAGTTCGTCCAGGCCGGTGGCCAGCTCGGACAGTGCCAGGCGGACCCAGCGCAGCAGACGGGTGGCGGCGGGCGTGGCCAGCAGGGCCTTGCCACGCCGCTGCAGCAGGGGAACCTCGATCACCGCTTCCAGTTCGCGCACCGCGCGGTGCATGGCCGGCTGCGAAACCCCGGCGCGCGCTGCCGCGAGCGTGAAGCTGCCCGCGCTGTCCACCGCGTTGAGGGCGCGCAGCTGGCTGAGTGTCAGTCGCCGTTCGATGGTTGCCAGTGCAGGCAGGCGCGCCGCACGCCGGGCCGCGCGTACGCCACGGGCGAGGTAGGCGAGGGCGCGTTCGATGCGCGGTGCGAGCAGGCGCGTCGCTTCGGTGGCGACCATGCCGCCGGGCTGGCGGTCGAACAGCGGCGCATCCAGCTGCCGTTCCAGCCGCGCGATGGCCTGGGTGAGCGCGGGCTGGGACAGATTGAGGTGCGGCGCGGCCGCGCTGATGCCGCCGTGCGCGTGTACCGCCACCATCGCGTGCAGGTGTTTCAGGTTCAGCTCGGGCAGTCCATTCATGGCACAACTATAACCAGATTGAATGGGTCGGACGAAAAACGATCTTGAGGGGGCTGCATGACGCGGAACAGACTGCGCCATCGCCAACGAAGGATGGATGGATGTCCCGCGTCATCACCCGCATCGAGCGCGCCGAACCGGCGCTGATCCAGTCACTGGCCGAGGCCGGCGTGGCCACCGTGCATGAGGCACAGGGTCGCAGTGGCTTGCTGCATCCGCGGCTGCGGCCGATCTACAGCGGCGCGCGCATCGCCGGCAGTGCGGTCACCGTATCGGTGCCGCCGGGCGACAACTGGATGATGCATGTGGCCATCGAGCAGCTCGGCGAGGGCGACATCCTGGTGGTGGCACCGACCAGCGACTGCACCGATGGCTACTTCGGCGACCTGCTGGCGACCTCGGCGCAGGCCCGTGGCTGCCGTGGCCTGGTCATCGATGCGGGCGTGCGCGATGTGCGCGAGCTGACCGCGATGGGCTTCCCGGTGTGGAGCCGGGCGGTGCACGCGCAGGGCACGGTGAAGGAAACCCTGGGCTCGGTGAACGTGCCGCTGGTCTGCGGTGGCGGTCTGGTGAATGCGGGTGACGTGGTGATCGCCGACGATGACGGCGTGTGCATCGTGCCGCGCGCCGATGCGGCGCGGGTGGCCGCCGAAGCCCAGGCACGTGAAGCACGCGAGGCCGACAAGCGCGAACGTCTGGCCCGTGGCGAACTCGGCCTGGACATCTACGCCATGCGTGAGCGCCTGGCCGCCAAGGGCCTGCGCTATGAATAAGGGCGTGCGCGCGATGTGGATGCGCGGAGGCACGTCCAAGGGCGGGTTCTTCCTCGCCCAGGACCTGCCGGCTGATGCCGCCGCGCGTGATGCCTTCCTGCTGCGCGCCTATGGTTCACCGGACGTGCGCCAGATTGACGGCATGGGCGGCGGCGACCCGCTGACCTCCAAGGTCGCCGTGGTTTCGCCCTCGCAGCGCGAGGATGCTGACGTGGAGTACCTGTTCCTGCAGGTCTTCGTCGACCAGGCGCTGGTGAGTGACGCGCAGAACTGCGGCAACATGCTGGCCGGCGTGGGTCCGTTCGCGATTGAGCGCGGCCTGGTGGCGGCGCGCGATGGGGTGACCGAGGTGCGCATCTTCATGGCCAACACCGGCACCCTGGCCACGGCCAGCGTGCAGACACCAGGCGGGGTGGTGAGCTATGCCGGTGACGCGCGCATCGATGGCGTACCGGGTACTGCCGCACCGCTGCCACTGGCCTTCGAGGACACCGCGGGTTCCAGCTGCGGCGCGCTGCTGCCGACCGGCAACGTGGTGGACGTGATTGACGGCGTGCAGGCAACCCTGATCGACAACGGCATGCCCTGCGTGGTGCTGCGCGCGTCCGACCTGGGCATCAGCGGCTACGAGGACCGCGCCACGCTGGACGCGGACGAGGCCTTGAAGGTCCGCCTGGAGGCGATCCGCCTGCAGGCGGGGCCGAAGATGAACCTGGGCGATGTGGCGGAGAAGTCGGTGCCCAAGATGATGCTGGTGGCCGCACCTGCCGACGGCGGCGCGATCTGCGTGCGCTCGTTCATCCCGCACCGCTGCCATGCCTCCATCGGCGTGCTGGGTGCGGTGACGGTGGCCACGGCCTGCCTGCTGCCGGGCTCGCCGGCCCATGCACTGGCCCGGTTGCCGGGCGGGCAGGTACAGACCCTGGCGGTGGAGCACCCCAGCGGGGCCACGACCTGCGTGATTGAACTGGACGAGGACGGCCAGGTGGCCCGCGCGGCCATGCTGCGCACCGCACGGAAGCTGTTCGACGGCGCACTGTTCGACTGAACAGGCAGCGCCTTTCTATTCTCTGCGACCTGGGAGGGTTGTTATGACCGTGGTAGGGAAGCGGCCGGGCCGCTTTGGAATCTTTGGCCAGTTGTGGTTCCAGGTGCTGGCCGGCACCGTGATCGGCGTATTGCTGGGCTGGCTGCAGCCGGACCTGGGTTCGGCGATGAAGCCGCTGGGTGATGGCTTCATCAAGCTGATCCGGATGATGATCGGACCGATCATCTTCGTCACCGTGGTGCACGGCATCGCCGGCATGCGTGACATGCGCAGCGTGGGTCGGCTGGCGCTGAAATCGCTGATCTACTTCGAGGTGATCACCATCCTCGCGTTGATCGTCGGCCTGGTGGCGGTGGACCTGTGGAAGCCCGGCGCCGGCATGAACATCGACGCGGCGACGATCGACATGGCCAGCATCCAGGGCTATGTGCACACCGCCCATGACCAGTCGATCGTGGCCTACATCATGGCCATCATCCCCAACACCCTGGTCAGTGCCTTCACCGAGGCGCACGTGCTGCAGGTGCTGTTCGTGGCCGTGCTGTCCGGCGTGGCCCTGGCCGCCGTCGGTGAGCGCGGCAAGCCGGTGATGGATGTGATCGAGAGCGCCTCCGGTGCGCTGTTCAAGATGATCGGCTACATCATGTACGTGGCGCCGATCGGTGCGTTTGGTGCCATCGCCTTCACCGTCGGCCAGTTCGGGGCTGCCTCGCTGCTGTCGCTGGGCGAGCTGATCATCGAGTTCTTCGTGGTCTGCGGGCTGTTCACCGTGCTGGTGCTGGGCACAGTGTGCTGGTGGACCGGTGCCAGCCTGTGGCGCCTGCTGGGTTACCTGCGCGACGAGATCATCATCGTTGCGGCCACCACCTCCACCGAAACGGTGCTGCCGCGCCTGATCGAGAAGATGAAGAAGCTGGGCTGCGAAGAGGGCGTCGTCGGCTTCGTGATTCCCGCCGGCTACTCGTTCAACCTGGATGGCACCTGCCTGTACCTGACCACGGTGGCGATCTTCCTGGCCCAGGCGACCAATACCGAACTGACCGTGTGGCACCAGCTGGGCCTGATCGCCGTGCTGCTGCTGACCTCCAAGGGTGCTGCGGGCGTGGCCGGTGCGGCGTTCGTGGTGCTGGCGGCGACCCTTGGCACCACCGGCACCATTCCGGTGGCCAGCATCGCCTTGATCCTTGGTATCCACCGCATCCTGGCTGAAGGCCTGACCTTCGTGAACCTGATCGGCAATGCCATCGCCGTGCTGGTGATCGCCAAGTGGGAAGGCAAGCTGGATGAAAAGACCATGGCCGCGCAGATCGGCACTCGCCGAACCCGGCAACGCCTGCTCGGCGTGCAGCCCGCCTGAGGCAATGGCCTGAGTCCTGACGGCCACTGCGGTGGCCTCCACTGAATGCATCACCCTGGCGCCGGCGGCGCCGGGAAGGGAGAGAACATGTCGCAGTTCCTGCGTACCCCGCTGTACCTGCTGCTTGCCAGCGCACTGGCAACGCCTGCGTTCGCCGCTGAACGCAGCATCCCCGAGGGCATCGACCTGACCCTGGACCTGGTTGGCAATGTGGCCCACAACCCGGTGGGCGGTGTTGAACAGGGCACCGAAGGTTCGTACTGGGTGATGGCCCAGTCGAAGTTCGACCTGGACAAGCTGTTCGGCGTGCACGGCACCGAGGTGGATGCACAGTGGGCCTGGTTCGCCGGGCGCAACTTGGCGCGCGAGAAGATCGGCAACTCGATCAGCGCGCAGCAGACCTGGCGACCGGTGGCCGGCGGCCGCCTGACCCGACTGACCCTTCGTCACCGCTTCGACAATGGCCTTAGCATCATCGCCGGCCGTGCACCGGTGAACAGCTACTTCAACAACTCGCCGCTCAACTGCGTGTTCATGAGCAACGCGATGTGCCTGACGCCCTATGGTGCGATCACCGACCTGGGCATCACCGCCTACCCGAATTCGTCCTGGGCCGGCCTCGTGCGCTACGACGTGAATGATCGCTGGTATGCGCAGGCGGGTGTTTTCGACTACAACAACGAGCTGAACAAGGCCGGCAAGAACGGCCTGGACTTCTCGGTGGGCGAGGGCACCGGCACCATCAGCGCCTACGAAGTGGGCTACCAGACCAGCTTCGCCAACGACCGCCTGCCGCGCACCTACCGCGTCGGCATGTACCGCAACAGCGATGGCGGCAAGAGCTCGTACTTCGATGCCAACGGCAATTCGGCAGCGCTGACCGGCAAGCCGACGGCCGTGCAGGACGGCGCGCGCATGGGCGTCTACGCGATGGGCGACCAGACCGTCTGGCGCGGCGAAGGCAAGCGCAACCTGGCTGTGTTCGGCCGGGTCTACGTCAATACCGGCAACGAGGCCCCGGTCGATCATTTCGTGTCGGCGGGCTTCGTCAAGACTGGCACCTTCGCCGGCCGCGACCAGGACACCCTGGCCATGTTCGTCTCCAACACGCATTTCAGCGACGAACAGATCGGCTTCCTGCGTGACCGCCGCAGCCGTTACGGCGGCACCAGTGCGCCGCATGCCGACGAAATCATCACCGAGCTCAGCTACGGCTGGGCGGTGAAGAAGGGCATCCGCCTGATGCCGAACCTGCAGTACGTCATCAACCCCGACCCGATCTACGCACCCACGCGCACCACCAACATCCCCGACGCGCTGATTGTCGGCCTGCGCGTGGATGTGCACTTCGCCCAGCTGTTCGGCTGGTGATCCATCGCCCGAGGAGATCCCCCATGATCATCGACTGCCACGGCCACTACACCACGGCCCCCGCCGGCCACGATGCGTTCCGCAAGGCGCAGGTGGCCCACTTCAACGACCGCTCGCTGCCGGCGGCGGTCTATCCCACGATCAGCGACGATGAACTTCGCGACAGCGTGGAGGCCAACCAGCTGCGCCTGCTGCGCGAGCGCGGTGCGGACATGACCATCTTCTCGCCGCGCGCCAGCACCATGGCCCACCACATCGGCGATGAGCAGGTCAGCGCTGAATGGACGCGCCGCTGCAACGACCTGATCGCGCGGGTGGTTCAGCTGTACCCGGATCAGTTCATCGGCGTCTGCCAGCTGCCGCAGTCGCCGGGCGTGCCGATCGCGCACTCGGTGGCTGAGCTGGAGCGCTGCGTGAACGAGCTTGGTTTCGTCGGCTGCAACCTCAACCCCGATCCGTCCGGCGGCCACTGGGATGGCCTGCCATTGACCGATCGTTCCTGGTACCCGTTCTTCGAGAAGATGGTGGAACTGGACGTGCCGGCCATGGTGCACGTGTCGGGCAGCTGCAATGCCAATTTCCATGCGACCGGCGCGCACTACCTGAACGCCGATACCACCGCCTTCATGCAGTTCCTGCAGGGCGATCTGTTCCGTGACTTCCCCGAGCTGCGCTTCATCATCCCGCATGGCGGTGGCGCGGTGCCTTACCATTGGGGGCGCTTCCGGGGCCTGGCGGACATGCTGGGCAAGCCGCCGCTGGCCGAGCATGTGATGAAGAACGTCTACTTCGATACCTGCGTGTACCACCAGCCCGGCATCGACCTGCTGTTCGAGGTGATCGACATCGACAACATCCTGTTCGGTTCGGAAATGGTGGGCGCGGTGCGTGGCATCGACCCGCAGACCGGCCACTTCTTCGATGACACCCGTCGCTACGTGGATGCGCTGGCGTTGTCCGAAGGCGATCGCTACAAGGTATTCGAAGGCAATGCGCGGCGGGTCTACCCGCGGCTGGATGCGCAGCTGAAGGCGAGGGGGCTGTGATGGCCGCGTTCCAGAAGGATGCCGACTGGATGGACTACTGCGCCAACCCCAGCCGCCCGACGTTCGTACCCCCGCCGGGTGCGGTGGACGCGCACTGCCATGTGTTCGGTCCGGGCGATGTGTTCCCGTATGCACCCGAGCGCAAGTACACGCCCTGCGACGCCGGAAAGGCGCAGCTGTTTGCGCTGCGCGACTTCCTCGGGTTCAGCCGCAACGTGATCGTGCAGGCAACCTGCCATGGTGCAGACAACCGCGCCCTGGTCGATGCGCTGCAGGCCAGCGGCGGCCTGGCCCGTGGCGTGGCCACGGTGCGCGATACGGTCAGCGACGAGGAGCTGCAGCAGCTGCATGCCGCGGGCGTACGCGGCGTGCGCTTCAACTTCGTGCGCCGGCTGGTCGACCCCAAGCCGGATGCCTACTACCACGCCATCATCGACCGCATTGCGCCGCTGGGCTGGCACGTGGTGGTGTACTTCGAAGCGGCCGACCTGGCCGAGCGCTGGAACTTCTTCACCTCGCTGCCGACCACGGTGGTGGTCGACCATATGGGCCGGCCGGACATGAGCCAGCCGGTGGACGGGCCGGAATTCCAGCGTTTCGCGCAGCTGATGGCCGAGCACGGAAATGTGTGGAGCAAGGTCAGCTGCCCGGAGCGGCTGTCGCGGGTGGGGCCGCCGGGGTACGCCGACGTGGTGCCGTTCGCGCGGCACCTGGTGGAACGCTTCCCGGATCGCGTGCTGTGGGGCACGGACTGGCCGCACCCGAACATGAAGGACCACATGCCTGATGATGGGCATCTGGTGGATGTGATTCCCCACATCGCGCCGACGCTGGAGCTGCAGCAGAAGCTGCTGGTGGACAACCCGATGCGGTTGTATTGGGGCGCGTGAGGCGCTGTGGGTGCCGGCCCGCCGCCCGCCCGCCCCCATGTGAAAGACCCACTTGTTGTGGCCGCCGCAGGCCGGGGAACACCCCAGGGCGCAGGCCCCGGGGGCGACCCCCACGCC